>CAZPGO010000031.1:0-2968 GCA_964586355.1 uncultured archaeon | reverse complement strand
TGTGGAGTTGGTTGTGGTTCTGCAAAACCTTCTGGCTTAGATCTTAGAGGATTTGCTATAGATGGTGGGCAAAAAGAATGGGAAAGTAATAATCTGTGTAGTAACTCATATACAACTAATCAATGGGCGTTGGGATATACGGGTGCAAATTGGATTAATTCAACATTAGATGGAGTTTATATAGAATATTATATTAGCAACCCATCATCAGCAAGAAGATCAGCAATGATAAAAGGATCTAGAGACTATGGTGTTGTACACAAAGTTTGGCTTAGATAATTAATTAAGATAAAACATGATTCCAAACAAGAAACAAGCAATAGATCTATTATTTGAAAACATTAAAGAAAAACAAAATATAGATCATTGCTTTTTAGTAGGCTATGGCCTACAAGGACTAGCAAAACATTTTAAAAAAGATTTACTCACACAAGAATATTGGTTTGTTGTTGGTCTTCTTCATGATCTAGATCTTGAAAAATATGATGGAGAGATCTCTAAACACACACTAATTACTGAAAAAATATTACAAGAAAAAGGAATAGATCAACAACTAATAGAAGACATAAAAAGCCATAATGATGCAGTAACCAAAAACAGATCAGGAAAACTACAACATGCATTATACTCTCTTGATGGACTAACTGGAATAATAAGAGCATATGTTCTAATGAGACCAGATAAAGATCTATTAAAAACAGAAACAAAATCCATACTTAAAAAAATAAAAGATAAATACTTTGCAGCAGCAGTGTCAAGAGAACAGATCTATTTATGTGAAAAAGATCTTGGACTTTCTTTAAATGATTTTGTGGAGATCTGTTTAAAAGAAATAAAAGATAATTATAAATTTTAATGGTTTTTAATATAAATAATATATTTCTTAATAAACCAATTTAAAAAATAAGAATCATCCTCCTTAAGTTGAGATCTTTCTAAAGAAGAATAATAACTTTTTCTGTCTTTGTTTTCTATAATAAATAAAGGATAATTACTATTGTTTAAAACCAAATTCATTAACAACCTAGAAATTCTACCATTACCATCACCAAAAGGATGAATGGTTACTAACTTAAGATGTATTAATGCAGCAAAAATAACTGGGTTATATTTTTTATAATTTTTATCATACCAATTAAAAAAATCACCTAATTCAAAATTTAACTCTATTGGAGTAGGTGGCTTAAATTTACAACCAGCAATTTCTACAGAATAAGTTCTAATTTTACCAGCAACATCTTTATTTGTTTCTTTTAATAATTTATAATGCCAGTCTAATAAATTTTTTTTATTAATAACTTGTTTGCTTTTAATCAATTCTAAAAATAATCTTTGATGATCTTGAATTTCTTTAATATCTTTAATGGATTTTTGAGGAGATATTTGATCTTTTAATAATAAATAAGATTCTTTTAAACTTAAAGTATTTCCTTCAAGCTTATTAGAATTATAGGTAAACTTAATTGAAAAATCTAAAAGATTTTTTTCCATAATTGTTTTTGGAAGATCTTTTTTATTTTTTTTTATCAAATTAGAAATTTCTAATAATTTATTGTCTAAAGTAGATATAAAAAAATCTAATTTTTTTTCTTTTAGGTTCTCTGGTAAATTAGATCCTAAATATAAATCTTTATTTTCATAAGCTAATTTTGTTCTTTTAGTTATATGTAGATAATATACTTTTTTTGAACCTATTTTTTTTTCTATTAAAGAAACCATAAATAATATATACCAACACAAATTTAAAAATAGATCTTTTTTAGTAAAATGTGTTGGTAAGAAAAAGATTAAATAAAAAAAAAGAAATTGTAAAAACTATCCACAAGTAGCAGCAGAAGCACTACCAGAACCCTCAAAACCAAAACCAGCTGCTGGAGTCTCAGTGGATAACTCTGTAGAACAAACACTTGGTTGTTCTGTAAAAGAATCACAAATAGCATCTAATATTCCTTGTGGGCTTCTAGACATATTTTTTACAACAACTCCATTAATTACAGTTGTTGGAGATCCTTGAACCCCATACTTATTAACCTCAGACAAGAAAACATTAAATGTTGGAAAGCTACCTTTCCATGTTGATTGATCATTTAAGTTTTTAGTAATATCAAATTCTTGATCTGCACTAGAAATACAAGAACCTATTTGATCTTCTGTAATACCAACCCTATCAAAACACTCTTGAGTTTTTCCATCTTCTAAAAAACATGAAAGATATTCAAAATATTTATCTTTTCCAAGTTCTTTTTCTATACAATATTGATTTAATTGCTCAACTACTTCAACTTCCCCATGCATAGCATAATCAGCAAATTTAACTTGTATATCTGCGTCTTCTTTTAATAAATCATAAACAGGAATCAATCCTTTCTCTATTTGTGTGCCATAAGGACAATGAGACATAACAAATACTTCAACAACAGGCTTTTCTGTTTTTGGAATTGCTTCTTGAACATTTTCTTGCTCTTGAACCTCTTTTTGTTCTAACGCTTCTTTTTTGTTTAATAACCCCATTCCTGGTATAACTAAATTATCTCCAGACAATGTAGAATAAATAGGAAGCTCTTGACCCTCTATTAAAAGAGTAATCTTATATAAACCATCATCAATTACTGTTTCTTTAACAGATAATTCTGGTAATTCAAAAGTATCTTTTACAAAAGTAACTGTTTCATTTACTTTCGCTTGATCTATCTTTGGATTAGTAATAGTTATAGTATCAGTATCTAAACTATTAACATCACAATCATTAGAAGTTGTTAATAGAATAACACCTAAAACCAAAACAACCAAAACTAAAACACAGCTAACAATCTGCCAAAGATATGGTTTAAAATTAAAATTTTTTGATTTCTTTTCAGAAACTTTTTTGTTTTTGGACATACTTATTTTACCTCTTTATTTATATTAAAAAAAATTAATGTGTAATATATTTATAGATATAAACCTTTTAAAAACTAATTTATATGTA
>CAZPGO010000030.1:0-104440 GCA_964586355.1 uncultured archaeon | reverse complement strand
AAAAAAATTTGACCTTGCCTTAGGCAAGGTCTTTACCAAAGATAGACAGATAGCAGATAATCTCCTAGCAGAATAACATATATTATTTGGAGATTAAATATTATTTAAATTAAGGAACTACTGCGCACCGAAACCCGATGTTATAGCTCCGGCTACTTGCCCCGCTGCGCAGGTACAAGGCTAAAAGACCTGCGTGAGGTCCAGTGTTCCAATCGCCACCGCGCAGAAACACTCGCCCAGTAGATGTTGACAAATATATTCTGCCAATACCATTATCAACATTATAATTTCCATTAGTTAATAAAAATAAATCTTTATATTTTAAAGTTGTACTACCAAGAGAATCATATTTAATATACCCTATAGCAGCAGAGTCCGGATCTTTTAAAAAATAATTATAAAAACCATTTGTAGTTATTATTTCTCCTGAATTATTAAAAGAGGTAGGTCTATTTGTAGATAAATCAATTTCATCATTAGTCAATTCCCAAACATTACCGGGAAGATCCCAAATGATTTGACCATTGGTTAATTTTAAGGTTCGCTTGGCTTTACCACTACCTTCTGGATTTAAAGAGGTACCAGCACCACCAAGATTAGTGTTACCTCGTGGTAAATAACCTACGCCGATTTCTCCACCACTCCAGTTGTCTTTGACCATTTCAATATTTCTTGCTAAAGTCATCCATTCGTCATTGGTGATCAAATGACCGCCTATAGACTCACAAGCGGGTATTGCTTGTTCTTGAGTGATTCGTGCTATGGGTGAACCTTCTTTTGTGGAAACGATTGTGCCGTTTGAACAATTTAAGTAACTCCAAGTGTTATAGACTAAACTATCGGTATTACAATCAGGATAATTGACAACTAGATCTCCTATACCATCACTATTATAATCCATCTTCATTTCGTATTGGGCTACACAAAAACCACCTTTGGAGTAAACAGTACCATATAAATGATTACCTGGAACTGGAATAAAACCTGATGGACAATCACTTTCATTTGGGGCGGAACTGGTGGTGGTGAGGTCTTTGAAGGATAAATAATAATTGTCTGCAAAAATTAAGTTTATAAAAAAAGGATCATTATCCAGTATACCTAGATCTAAAGTAAATATTCCTGGAGTGGTTATTATTTTTTCTTCTGGTAAGGGGATCTCATGACCGCCATTGTAAGTAAAACTAGTAATGGTAAAATTATGATCAGTTATGGTCTGGGGTGGAGAATAAGTGAAAAAAAAACGACCGTTCTTGGAATCGGTTAAACGAATATATTGATAACGATCGGTATTACTAGAAGTGACTAAAGAAGAAGAACTGGATAAATGATCGCTTACAAAACTTTTGCCCCAAGTTAAAACAACAGTGACTAATATCACACTTACAACTATTATTAAAATAGTGGCGATTAAAGGAGAGACAGAACGCTTGTAAAACATATTTAAATAAAAAGAAGAAAACATATAAAAAGGTTGCGAAAAACAAGAAAAATAGATAATCACTAGGTTTTAGTAATAATTTTTTTCTAATCTCGTTTTTGTTGAACCTTTTGTTGAAAAAAATTCTTTCCCTAGGCTTTCTTTTCAAGAAAGGCTATTTTGATTAAACTTTTTTTGAAAAAGTTTATTTGATTAATCTCTTTGTTTAAAAAAAAGTTATAGGAAATAAGAGGCCTCTATTAATGCCCCTAACACTAACAAAAGCAAAGCTAAACCAACCATTAACAAAAAATCTAACAAAACTCTAAACTTGTACTCTGTTGAAAAAATCCCTTTGTTAAGATCTCTAGCAATCATAGCTCCTGCAAAACTTATTAAAAAATAGGTTAGAATCTCTGGCAGACCGTGAGGAATATACCCAATTAAATTAAACAAAGCATTAAAAAGACCAATAAATGGACTTAATAACCCTAGCCCATAACCACTAATAACAATTGAAGAAAAGATCTCTGCAGAAATAACTGTTGCTAATATTGAAGCATTCCAAGCTATTAAAAACAAAGCACCAGCACCATAAAATAAAGAAAGTAATAATGCTCTAAAAGCAACACCTATGTTATTTTTTAAAATTAAAGAAAATACTTTCCCAAAACCAGCTTGAGTACTAGAATCAATTGCAGAAATTTCTCCTGTAAGAGAACTTCTTAAATAAGAAATTCCTTCCATCTCTTCATTTTGAATTAAAAAAATAGCCTCTCTTACAGGTTCTGTACTAAAAAAATAAAATGCAGAATATGCAATAAACAAACCAATAAAAAAATAAACTAATATTATTAATAGCTTTTTATGCCTAGTAAAAAAAGATTTGTTATAATTAAATAAATAAGAGCTATATGAAAAGATCTTATTAAACAAAGGAATAGCTCCAACAGTTATAAAAGTTAAAATACCAATACTTACATATTGTGGTGGTAATAACAACAAAGAAATAAATACAGAGATTATAACTAAATAAATGGCCTCAAAAATAATCAAATAAGGTCTGTCTAACATCTTTTTTGCAGAAAATATAAAGTCAAGCATATGAATCTATTTTGTGTTTTGTTAAAGATTTATTAGTAGAATATCTATATAAACCTTTTTTTATATAATATATATTATATAATACTTATTTTTATATAAAAAAACATGTGATTAACAAATGCAAAACGAAAAAGTAAAAGAATTTAATGATATTTTTAAAAATATTAAAAAAAAGGAACCAATTAGTATTGGAGACACAATTTACGGAGAAATATTAGTTTTAAAAGATAATCTTGTAGTTGTTGGTGTTAGTGGGTGTATGGATTCTAAAAAGGTTTTGTCTCCTGCTGATATGGGAGTTATATTTGTAAAAAATATTGATTCTAAATACATAGAAAGCACACAAGATTGTTTTTCTAAAGGGGATATTATTCTTGCTAAGGTTAGTGATGTCTCCCCTTATGAATATAAATTAGTTACCAACTACCCAGAACTTGGGGTTATCAAAGGATATTGTAAAAAATGTAAACAAACATTAAATAAAAAAGCAATTGAGAATGATGGAAAAATAAAATGCCTAAACTGTGGCACAATACAAACAAAAAAATTTGCAAAATTGGTGGAATAAAATGGAAATAGAATTTATACAGAAAACAAAAAATGAACTTGAATTTGTAGTAAAAAATGAAGATTCTTCTTTTTACGATATGATAGTAAATGAACTATCTTCTAAAAAAGACGTAGAATTTGTTTCTAAAAAAAATGCAGATGAACTTGCAAAAGAATTTACTATTTATCTTAGAACAAAAGAAAAAAATGCAAAAGATGTTTTTTTAGATGCAATAAATGAAACTGAAGAAAAATTTTTAAATATACTAAAATCTATAGAAAAAAGTGCAGAGAAAATAAATTAAAATGAAACTAAAAAAAATATTTTATTGGTTAGATCCATTTACTTATCTTGATCTCTTTCTTGAAAAAATAATTGGAAAACCAAAAAATACTTTAATTAAAACTGTTTATTGGATATTTTATTTATTATTTTCT
Organism: uncultured archaeon; assembly: GCA_964586355.1. Taxonomy (GTDB): domain Archaea; phylum Iainarchaeota; class Iainarchaeia; order Iainarchaeales; family CSSED10-239; genus JAKQTP01. The sequence continues at coordinate 100,929 of CAZPGO010000030.1, read as the reverse complement.
TTTTTAATGGCTTACTTAATATACAACCTAATAGGTGTTATTCTAAGAGTAAGTATGCCACTAGCAATTGTTGTTAGCACATCAATGACTCCAACCTTAAATAAAGGAGATGTAGTTATCTTAACTGCTCCAGAAAATCTAATAGTTCCAACAATTACTGTTGATTATAACATTTCTAAAAAAGATCTTTTTGAGATATTTACTCTAAATTATAAAACAAATGAATACGGTTTACAAGAAATAGAGTATTTAGAAATAAATAATGAAAAGATTTTTGTTAATGATGCAATAACAAACAACAACAGCACAGTAGTTTATAAATCAAACACTGTTCCAAAAGATATAATTCACAGAGCAATTGTTTATATTAAAGCTAATGATGGAGAATATATCTTTACAAAAGGAGATAATAGTAAAACAAATAGATACCTAGATCAAGATTGTGGAATAGATAGAAACATTAGCACAGATGAGGAGATCTATATTAATAAAGGATGCTTACATCTATACCCAACACCCGCAGAGAACATCATTGGAAAGAAAATTGGAAAAATTCCATATATTGGATATATAAAACTAATGTTTGCTAGATAACCTAAAAAAGACCTATTTAAAAAATGTTTTTAACCAAAATATATATTATTTTTGAGGGGATGATTGAAAAATGATAAAACTTGTAATAAAAGATGCAAAAGAATTTTACAAATGTATTGATGCTATTGGAGTATTAATAAATGAAGGTTTATTTACCATAGATAAAGAAAAATTCTTTTTAAGAGCAACAGACCCTAGCCAAATAAGCTTAGTGGACTTTGTAATGCCAAAATCTGCTTTTGAAGAATATATTGCAGATATTGGAGAAGAAAGTGCAAATAAAATCTCTTTTGGAATAAATCTTAATAACCTTTTACAAATTTTATCTCATTCTAATGCAGATGACAAACTCTCTATTGAAATTAAAGAAGAGAAACCAACAATCTTAATTGAATTGTTAGGAAAATCAAAAAGATCTTTTACCATACCTTTAATAGATGTTTCAGATCAACAACACCCTCTGCCAAACATACCCTTTGAAGTTACTGTTCAACTAACAAGTGACCAATTACTTGGCGGTATTAAAGATGCTGCATTATTTAGTTCTCATTTGACATTTAAAGTATCAGATGAAAAATTTATTTTAGAGACACAAAGTAGCAAAGGTAAATTTAAACAAGAAATTGAAGGTGGAGAAGTTGCAATCTCTGGACAAAAAGCAAAAGCTATGTTTCCTTTAGATTATTTACAAAATATGATTAAAAACTCAAAAGGCACAATAAATATTAAACTAAAAGACGATATGCCAATAGAGTTAAGTTACACTATTGGATCTGCAGCTATAAGATATTATTTAGCTCCAAGAGTAGATACAGACTAAATTTCTATTTCTTTTTATCTCGTTTTTACTTTCTTTCGTTTTTGATTAAACTTTTTTTGAAAAAGTTTATAATAAACTCTTATCAAACTTTAGAAATATTTGTCTAGTTCTTCCATTTTTTGTGTTTATCTCTTTTGTCTCAATTAATTTTTGTTTTTCAAAACTAGTAATATATCTTCTTATTGTTCTTTCTTGATTTTTTGGAAATAAAGAATATAGATCTCCTGATTGCATACCATCTATTATAGAACTTAAAACACTTAACTCAAGCTTAGAAAGAGTTTTTTTCTTTTCTGAAAGTTTAATAGAGTCAACAACATTTGCAGAATCTAAAAGTATCTGTTTAGTTATCTTTAAAGAACCTTTTTTATCTGCATTCTTTGCAGCTTTAAATAAAAGATCTATAGCAATTCTAGCATCTCCTCCAGATTTAGAAGCATAACCTGCTATATAACCCATAAGGTCTTCAGAAATTGCGTTTTTTATCAAACCATACTCTATTCTTTCTCTTAAAATGGTTTTTAGCTCCACTGGCGAATATTTATTAAACTCTATTCTAGTTATAAACAAACTACTTTGCACTCTTGGATCTAAATGTACTAAAAAATCTTTATTGTTTGTAATTAACAATAATGTGAAATATTTATTTTCTACAACAGTTCTAGAAAGCTCATATAACAAATAAGAAGCCTCACTAGACGGTAATTGATCTACTTCATCAATAATTATTATTGGTATTGAATTTTGTTTTTTTAGATTTTCTTTAATTCTTCCAAATATTTCATCTGTGCCTAAACCTCTTCTTGGTAAAACATCTGAAAACAGCGATAATATTTTTAGTAAAACAGCATATCTGGTGTTATCTTCAATTGCATTTATGTAAACATATTTTGCTTTTTGTGTGTATTCTGTTAACTGTTTTACTACATATTTTGAAAGTAAGGTTTTTCCTGTTCCCGGGGTTCCAAATAACAACATGTTTTGTGTTTTTTTATTTTTAATAATTGGATCTAGACAAAAAGTGATTTCTTTTATTTGTTTATCTCTTGCAGGTATTTCCTCTGGTAAATAGCTTGGATAAAATATACTTTCATCTTTAAAGATTGTTGCATATTCTATTTGATCTTTTTGGAAAATGTTTTTGTTCATATTTATCTTTTTATTTTTTTAATAATAGTTTAAACTAATAAAATATATAGATATTATATTTAAAAAGCTTGAGATCTCTATGTTTTGTAAATTTGTTTTTTTAACAAGTTTATTATACAATAAACAGGATGTAGCAATTTATATTATATAGCAACAAAAATAAAGCCATTTGCAGTGGACAAGACCCCCCCTCCAAAAAGAACCCCCTAAATAAAAACCTTATTTATGTAATAAATAAAAAAAGGTGATTAGAATGAGTGTAATAGATAGAAAAGATCTTGGCTTTTTCCAAACAAGTGTTTTAGTAAGAATGAAAGATAATATCTTAAAAAGAGTGACAATAGAACCATTAACTAAAGACCATAGTAAATTCCTATTAGATATTTTAGGAGAACTAGACTCCAGAAACCCTCAAGCAAACTAAAAAACCTTTTGTTTTTTTAAAAATTCTTAAAAATAACAAAAAATAAATTAAATAATTATTAAATACAAACAAAGTAATAAACAGTATTAATGAGAATAATAAAGAAAAAAGGGTTTTTTTGCTTATTTTTATTATTATTTATAGCTTTGTTTATTTTAGAGATCACAAACCTTTCAAAAACAGAAGTTAACACAAAAGAATTCACAGAAATTGCAATCCTAAATAATAAAAAAGAAAGTGAGATCTTAAGTTTTGAAAATATTATAAAAAATGAGCTTAAAAAAGATATAGGTAATACTCAATTACTAAAAGAAAATATCAATCAAAAGATTATTCAAAGTTATAAAAATAGAAACATTCTTTTTCTAGAAAATAGAGTTTCAAAAAAAACAGAAAAACTAACAAAAGAAAAACTAAACATAATTTCCCAAGTAATAATTTACAAACCACTTAAAAATATAGAAATAAAAAGATATTTTATTAACCAAGGTCTACTAAACAATCTACAATTAACATTTAATATAAATACTCAAAAGCTAAGATCTAAATCTCTCTTTTCAAAAGAATATAAAATAGAGGTGATTTGTTATTAAAGGGCAAATATCTTTAGAGTTTCTTTTCTGTTTATTATTACTAATAATGATCTTAAATATTTTTATTATTACAAACATTGAACTTAAAACAAAAATAGAAACTAACAAAGATCTAAAAGAAAACCATAGAAACATCTCTTTCTATTTAGAAAAATATAAAGAACAAACAAATACAGAAAATTATGCTTCAAATAACACAGAAAGCTCAGATATTTATTCTTGATATACTTATTGTTTTATTTTTTTGTATATCTATATTATATTTAGAGTTTTTTATAGTAGATGATTTTATAACAAATAAAAAAAATGAAGCTTTTGTTATTGATCAATATCAACAACTAATAATAACAGAAAAAATTATTTCAGATTCTAATTATTTAGGCAAAAAAGATCTATTAACAAATCACACTTACAAAAACCAAATAGATTTATCCCTTGAAAAAATAAATAATATAGAAAAAGATTTTGAAAATATCTGCTTTTTATCTCTCTGTAACAAAATAGAAATTAATAAAGATTCAAAAATAAACAGAAAAATAAAAAGAGCTGTGATAAATAATAACAAATTCTGTGTGTTAGAGGTTGGTTTTTGTGAATAAGAAAGGGTTCTTTTTTAGTATTGATATTATATTTTCACTAATCATATTTACATTGTTCTTGCTCTTGTTTTATTATCCAAGCATAACAGAAGAAAAATTAACAGATCTTTTAGTGTTTGACCTTTCTCTAAAAACAAACGATCTTTTATTAACTTCTCAAATTCTTGAAATTAAGGAGAGTAGCATTCTTAAATATAATTTTCAACAACTATTTTCTAATTATAATGGGTATATAAAAATAAATAATAAAACAGAACAGATAAAAAACACAGATCTTAAAAAAGAGAATCTTTTTGTAAATTCCATAAAATATATTAATAGTTCTAATAATGATATATATATAGAAATTGGTATATATTATTAAAAAAGAAAAAATATGTTTTATATAATAGGAATTGGTGTGACAACTAACCAAATTACAAAAGAAGCAGAAAATATTATTAAGGGATGTAAAGAGATCTACATAGATAATTATACAAACATATTTTCTGAAGGAAAAATTGAAGAACTAGAAAATATTCTTTCTAAAAAAATAACACCTTTACAAAGAACAGAGCTGGAACAAGCCTTAGAATATCTAAAAGAAGATTGTTGCCTTTTAGTTATTGGAAATGCTTTTTCTGCAACAACTCATTACACACTAATAGAAGAGGCAAAAAAGAAAAACCTAAAAATAAAAATGATTCCTGGTATTTCTGTTTTTAGCTATATAGGCATAAGTGGTTTATTTGAATATAAGTTTGGAAAAACAACTAGCATAGTCTACCCAGAAAAAAACTATTTTCCAACAAGTTTTTACAAAACTATTTGTGATAATCTCACAATTGGAGCTCACACCGTTTGTTTATTAGATATAAAAACAGATCAAAACAGATTTATGTCTTTTTATGAAGCTTGTGAGATTTTAGAAAAAATTGATGAAAATAAAAAATTATGTAATAAAGAGTGTGTTGTTTTAGCTGGTCTTGGATCAAACAACCAAAAAATAAAAACTTTTACATTCAAAGAGTATAAAAAAATACCAAACCTAGAAGTTTATCCACAAACACTAATTATTTGTGGAAACTTAAATAATTTTGAAAAAGGTGCTATTGATGAATTTAGAAAATGATTTAATAAATTACACAAAAAAATATAGAGAGCTTTTAGAAAAAGCACTTGACACCATAAAAATAAATATAGAAAATGAATCCTTTCTAAAAGAGATGGCAAAAAACTATCAAGAGATGGCAAAAAATTATCTTAAAGATGGAAAGGTTTTAGAAGAAAAGAAAGATTATATTAGAGCCTTAGCCTCTTATTCCTACGCCTATGGCTGGATTGACTCTGGTGTAAGAATTGGTTTGTTTTATGGAACTGATAGAAATCTGTTTACTTTATATAAATAAGATAAAATATGAAAGAAATTATATTAAATAAAAACAACTGTGAAGTTAAAAGTAATAATAAAAAAAGTCAATTATCAGAAAAGGGTTTTGGTAATAAAACAGAAACCAGTTATTTTTTAGATTTTTTTGAAAGTTATTATTTATTATCTAAAAAAAAAATAAAAATCTACAAAGATGACTTAGAACTTAATTTAGAGCAATTTCAAAAAATAGTTTCTAAAAATATAAAAAACTTTTTTGAAAAACAATTAGTGTATACTTATTTAATAGAAAAAGGGTTTATTGTAAAAGATGGCGCCTATTTTGGATTTGATTTTAGAATATACAATAAAACTAAAAAACATGAGCACACAGAGTACTTACTAGATGTTAGATTAACACATGATAATAAAACAGAGATTCAAAAAATTATAAAAGATGAAAGACTAGCAAATTCTATTAATGCAAAGTATTTATTAGGAATAGTAAATAAAGAAAATAAAATAAATATAATAAAAATAGAAAGAATGTTTAAGTGATTTATCTACAAAGAACTTCTTTAAAAAAACCACTACATTTTGTGTTTCTTATAGTAATTCTTATAGGTGGAACTGCATCATACCCTTCTAGTTCTACTTTTGCTGCTTCTCCAATACCTAAACTATTACCATCTAAAATGTTAGTGTTTGATGTGTTAAGGTCTCTATTATCATCCAGCAAAGTCACAAAAAAGTTACTATCTTCTGGAAAAACAATTTCTCCACTATTTGTAAGAATAAAACTTAATTTATCATTAGAACTACTATATTCACAAAAAGAAATAGAAAGATCAGCACCCATACAACTAGTGTCAATAGAATTATCTGCTTGAGCTGTATTTCTTTGAACAAAATTTTGTCCCCAAGAAACAAGTATAGCTACTAACACTAATGAAACAACAATTATTAATATTGTTGCTATTATCGGGGATACTGCATTTTTCTTAAACTTCATAAATTATCACATTTATCTAGTACATGTTGCTGTAGCAGTAGCATCTGTTGGACAAACAGTTTCTGGTCTTACTGTTACTTTTATTGTTCCTGTTGTAGTAACTAAATTAGGAGTTACAACATCTGTCGCTGCTTTTCCTGCTTTCATCTCTCCATTATTTAATCCAGTTATTGCTGTAACACCATCTGTTCCATTTAGATCTAATTCTGAAGCATATGTATTACCAGAACTATCAGTTAAATAAACTTTGAATTTTTCTGTGTCTGGAAATGCATAAGAATCTGTACTAATATTTCTTAAAAAGAAAGTTACTTGATTATTATCTGCATCAATTGTACAATTACTTATAGATAATGAAACACCAACACAATTATCAGAAATCGCATCATCTACAGTTGATAAACTACTTGAAGCAAAGTCTTTACCCCAAGTCAAAACTATAGTTACTAAAATAACTGCAACAACTATTAACAAGATGGTTGCAATTAGTGGTGAAACTGCTTTTTTATTTAAATTAATCATACTTATTTCCTCCAAATTAATTACATGATATTGTAGTTGCTGCTTTATCAGGGCAACTATTAACAAAAATTCTTATTCTTTGTAAGGGCTTTACTAAACCCTTTAGATCTTCTGAATCTTCAAAAATACTATCATTTATTGCCATTGCTTTTCCTTTAAAATTCGGTGCAAAGTTTTTACTTACTATGTTATTATCATTATCAATAATAGTCATAGTTAAGTTTTCATCAATAGCAACTGTTGATTGATCCATTAATATTAAACTAATTCCTGTTTCTGGATCATATCTACAACCGGTTTCAATATATAAGTTTACAGCACCACAATCAGTCCATTTTTGAGTAGTCTCAGTAAGGCTGGTTGTTGTTTCTTTAGCATTTTGTGAAGACCAAGAATATAATATTCCTGCTAATGATAAAGATACTGCAACTAATAAAATTGTAGCTATTAATGGAGACAGTGCTTTTTGTTTATTTTTAAGATACATATTAATTCTATATTTTTGTTCTAAAAATAATATATTACATATATGTATATAAATTTATCTTTATTTTAAAAAAAAGTAATAAGAAAAAAATAGAAAAAGAAAAGATCTATCTGCAAACAATTTCTGCCATAGCGTCATTTGGACAAGTCATAGATCTTACATTTATTGTAATGTTTCCTGTAAATCCATCAACATCAACCTTTGCACCTTGATTTTGACCAGGAGCTAATTCAACATCCCAAGTTGCACTTGCAGATGTGTTTAGATCTGCTTCTGCAGAAGATGAATTTCCAGAATCATCGGTAATAAATACTTTTAAAACATCTGTGCTTGGAAATGTGTAATCGTTTGAACTGTTATTTCTTACAGTAAAGATTGCATCTGTTCCAATTATTTGACAATTAGATAAAACTAGTGAAGAGCCAGAACAACTATCAACACCTATGTCGCCAGCTGAAGCTAAACTATCACTTGCAAAATTCTTTCCCCATGTTAAAACAATTGTCACTAAAATAACTGCAACAACGATTAATAAGATTGTAGCAATTAATGGGGAAACAGCTTTTTTTTTAAATTTCATTTTTCGTTCACCTCAATATTAAATATTTTTTTTGAATTTAACTATATTATAATAAAACAAACAAACCTATATAAACTTATTTATTTTGCATTTAAAATCCCTTTTTTTACTAAACTCTATGCAACAAAAAATATAGAGATTACAACATACAAAGGAACAGAGACTGCTAGTAAAATTATGGAGTGTTTTATGCCAGCAATAGCGTTATTCTCTGAAATCTTTCCAATAATTGGACCAGCAAAACCTGCTTGAATAACTAATAAAAATAAAAAATAAGAATTAAAATTAATATCTGCTAAAGACTCAGAGCTATCTCCCCCTGTTGCTGAGCTTAGATCATTTGAAGCAAGCATTGGTAAAAACACTATTTGTATTGTTAAAATAATTGCAATAAAAATAAAAAACATAAAATAAGAAGAAAACACAGTAGAGAATGTTTTTGATTTTCTTTCCTCTGACATATCGTTTATTGTTTTTACATAATTAGAGACTGATGAAAATATTTTTATTAAATTTCCACCAAACTTAGTACTCTCAGAAATAACTTGTGCAACTTTACCAAATAATGGACTTTCAATATCATCAAAAACATTAATTAAAGAAACTTCAAAAGGCACACCGATTTTTATCTGTGCAGCAATTCTTTTTAGATATTCGTTTAATGCTCCATAATCATGTTCTGTTATAATCTCCATAGCAGTAACTATATTCATACCACCTTGTAATAAATCTCTTAGATCATCTAAGAAAATAAATAAATTTGTTTCTAGAGATTTTAATTTTTTAGTATAGGTTATGGCGGCAAAACCAATAGCCCCTAAAAAAGGAAAAATAGCAAAGATTAATATCTTTGTGTTTATTAAAAGTACCGCTAAAACAACACTAGCAATACCGCCTTTAACAGCAAAATCCAAAAAATATTTTTGTTTTTTATTCATTTTTTTTCCTTTATGATATTATTTGTAGAACAATTATAAAAATTATATTAATCATAGGCACAACACCAAACACACCTAAGATCATTAATGTGTTTATGCTCATACCTCCAAACCCTCCTCCACCAATCATACCTAAAAGCATAATTGATGAAAATAAAAATAACGGACCAGCAATAACAATAGCTGAATAAATATCTCCAAAAGTTTCTGCTCTCTTGTTCATATTATCTAAAACTAATTTATAAGTAAATTGAGCATGCTCTGCTTTTTTTTTCATAAACTCTGATAAGGAACCACCAGAGGCAAGATTAGATTTTAGTTCTAATAAAAATTTTTTTAGATCTACTGATGGCGTGATCTTACAATATTGATCAATAGCTTCAGGCAAAGATAAACCAAAATGATCTAAATAACCAGTTATCTTTTGAAGCTCCTTTGAAAGCTCAGGAGACTCTGATTTTGTGGCTGCTGTGTGAAACATGGATTCTGGAGGAGCTCCTGATTCTGCAATACTAGACATACTTAAAATTGCTAAAGATAAACTATTTTTAATATTTGTTGCTTTTGCAGAAACATCTAAATAAGGTTTTAATAAAGCATAAACTAAAACCGCAAAGAAAGAAAATATACAAATAATTAATAAATTACTTATCCAACCTACATTGCCAGTAGCAAAAGAAAAAAAAGAGCCGATTAATAATAATATTAAAGGCACAAAAACTGCAAAAAAAAGATGTTTTGATAAATAAACAGAAAGATCGTCTGGGTAATCTAATTGCATTAACTTTGTTTCTAATTCTTTTATTTTTATGTTCTCTGTTAATGGTAAAAATAATGTGTATAATTGTTCTTCAAATTTATTTGTTTCTTCTTTTTTTTTTGTGCTCATTTTTATTCTTAAGATATTTTGATAAATAAAAATATATTTATCTAAAATTATATAAGAAGATTTAGTTTATAAATGTTACACCACAAACTCAACAACATCTTTATTTCTTAAAACATACTCTTTTGAGACTGTTTGGCCAGGAAATTTGGTGCTGCCCCAAACTTTTGCTGATTTTAGATCTTGATATATGTCTTTATGTATGGCTCTTGCAGCATCTTTTACATTACCATTTTTATCAATCACCAATGGATCTTTTAGATCTGCTTTTTGTCCAGGTTTTTTTGTGTACACTATAATCTTGTCAACTAACTCAAAAATTTTTTCATTAATCTCAGCAACCTCCTCAAAATCAAAAAGAAGTATGTTTTTATGTGTTTTTTTAGTTAACTTTTTTCCAGTAATTGGAATAGAAATTGCAATAGTTTTTTGATAACTTGCTCTAGGGTTAATTAACAATAATAGATCTTGCATAGTTGTTTTTTGATTTAATATTATGGTATGTGTTCTAAAACCGGCATCTCTTAATAATAGCTCAGCATCTTCTTTTTTTACTAAAAGGTTTTGCTCATTTACAAAAGAGACTCCAGGAAACTGGCTTTTCACAATATCTATTTTTGGTTTTTCTTTAGTAACATAAATATCTTGCTCTTCTAATAAAGTTATAAGTTTATTTAAATTATCAAAATTAGAATCATCAAAAATTAAAATAGTAGCATCAGCAATTCTTATCATAGAAAAGATTTGGGGAGCCATTTCTTTAGTGTCTAAAAAGGCTGGTAGCTCAACTATTTGAATTAAAGCGCCACCAAAATTTAAAACACCAACTTCTGGTTTTGTAGTGGTATATGGATAAGAAGCAATTACTGGTTTAGCATTTGTAAATTTTGTAAGAAAAGTACTTTTCCCAGAATTTGGTAAACCAACCAACACCACTTGCCCAGCACCCTCTTTTTTAACATTTATTGTGTGCCCTGATTTTTTTTGTGCCTGAGCTTTTTTTTCCATTCGGTTTTTTAGATCTGCAATTTTTCTACTAATATCTTTTCTTAAATTTTCTCCACCTTTATGATTAGGAGCAGCAGATAACATCTCTTGTAAGGCTATTAATTTTTCATCATCTGTTCTTGCAGCTTCAAATTTTTCTTTTGCTGCTGAAAATTCATAAGTTACATTTGCTGGCATAGATATCATTTTTTAAAACACAAAATAAGATAAATATATATTATAATCATGTTATTTTAAAGGTATTGCTAACTTAAGAAAAATAAATCTTTAAAACAAACAACTCTTCAAAAAATAGCTTTTTTGAGGCTATGATCTCACAACTCATTTTTTTATCTGATAATTGTTTTTTTATTTTATTTATTTTGTTTAAAGAAGAAAATAACAAATAACAAACACCTGTTTTAATTAAAAAAAAACTAAGATCTTTTATAAATTTAGAAATGACTTCTAAACCATCTTTGCCACCATTTACTGCTAGATCTATTCCTTTTTCTAAGTTTAAAGGTTCTGAGGGTACATAAGGTGGATTAAAAATAATCAGATCATATTTTTTCTTTTTATCTATTGCAGAAAAAAGATCTGAAAAGATTATTTCTTGTTTATCTAGAAGGTATTTTTTTTTTACCTTTTTTAAGTACTCAACAGCTATTGGATTTAAATCCAGAGAAATAATTTCATTTACATTATTATAAACACACAAGCTCAAATAACCATTTCCTGATCCCAGCTCCAAAGCATTATTAAAAATAAGTTTTTTTGAAATTATTTCTTTTTCTAGTGTGTTTATCATTAAATATGTGTCATCACTTGGAAGGTACACCTCATTTGGTAGATCTAAACTATACTCTTTAAATTTTAGTGTGGGCATAATATATATATGGAGAATAAAGATTTAAAATTTATTGATATTCATTGCCATTATGAAAATTTATCAAAAGAAAAATTAAAACAAGAGTTTTTAAAAAACGAACAAATCTCCCTAACAGCATCAGTATCTTTTGAAAGTTATGAAAAACTAGAAAAAATTAGAAAAGAAAAAATAGATGGTTTGTTTTTTGCATATGGTCTTTATCCTGATTGTGTTTTAAAAAACACTCTTGATAACTGCTTAGAGCAAGTAAATAAAATTAACTTTGATAATGCCATTGCTGTTGGAGAAATAGGAATGGATTACAAGATAACAAAAGATAAACAAAAAAGAAAAGAACAAGAAATCTTATTTTTAAAACAATTAGAAATTGCTGAAAAAAAAGATCTTTTAGCAGTTATTCATTCAAGATATGCTACAAAAAAAGTTTTAGATCTTCTAAGCACAGTAAATAACAAAAAAATACTACTGCATTGGTTTAGTGGTCTTAACTCAGAACTAAACACTGCACTGGATAGAGGCTATTATGTCACAAACAGATTTGCACAACCAACAATCTTAAATATTAAAGATCATTTGGATCAAATATTTATTGAAACAGATTATCCGGTTTCATATAACTCAAAACCACTAGAGATTTATGATATTAAGAAATCTTATGAAATTTTTTGTAAAGAGTATTCTTTAGATCTAAACTTTGTTAAAGAAAAAATTTATAGTAATTTTTTAAAACTGTTTGGAAAAACAGATATATAAAAAAAAAGAAAAAATATGAAAAAACATTCAGAAATTAAAGATCTATTAATAGCTTGGGTTATAATATCTTTGTGCTTTACTTTGGCTATTAATAATTATACTTTAATTAATTATTTAAAAAATGGTTTTAATTTTACAACAATTGAATTTTTTACAACCTTAGGACTTAGTCTAATAATTACTGCCACCTCTTTTATAATACACGAGCTATCTCACAAATATACAGCTATTCATTTTGGAGCAAGGGCTAAGTTTGTTATGTGGTTGCCTTTATTGTTAATAGCTCTTGCAGTCTCAGCATTATTTGGTTTTATTTTTGTAGCTCCTGGAGCTGTTTTTATTTTTGGAAAAACACTTAGTATTAAAGAGGATGGAATTATTTCTGTTGCCGGACCAATTTCCAACTTAATTATGGGTATTTTATTTTTTATAGCTGCGCTTTTTAGTGCTCCTGTTTTACTTGTAGCACTAGGAATAAATATTAATTTATGGATTGCTTTTTTTAATCTTTTACCATTTGGGCCATTAGATGGGAAAAAAATATTAACTTGGAATCCTTTAGTTTGGGGTATTTGTATTGCTATTCCTATATTTATTTTGTTTATTCTTTAAGAGCAATTTTCTTAAAAAAATAGAGTTATATTTTAAACAAAAACAACCTTATGAAATATAACTAGTAGATCTCTTATTCTCACTAAAATATTCAGAAATATTTGTGCTTTTCTTTTTTAGATTTGTTTTCATTTTTAAAAGAACTTTTTTTAAATGTTTTTCAGATAATTTATTTAGTTCATAATCTTTTTCTTTAATAGCTAAAACAGCAGAATCATTTATTAATAATTGAAGATCTGCACCTGAAAAACCCTCTGTTTCTTTTGAAAAGAAATCTAGATCTATTTTTGTATGTGGAACGTACTTTAATAAAACAGAGAATATTTTTTTTCTATCTTCAAAATTAGGCAACTTAAATTCAATAATTTTGTCTATCCTTCCACTTCTTAATAAAGATCTATCTATTAAATCTGGTCTATTTGTAGCAGCAATAAAAATAATATCATTATTTACCAAATTATCAAGCTCTGTTAATAATTGATCCAATACTTTTGGAATGTTTTCTGTGTTTGCTTTATTTACTGTCAAAGAATCAATTTCATCAAAAAAAACAATAACAGGAGAAACGTCTCTTGCTTTTTTAAAAATATCTCTTATTGCTTTTTCACTTTGTCCTAACCATTTATTTAAGATTTCAGGGCCTTTTACATAAATAAAATTAATCTTATTAGATCTAGCACAGGCCTTAACAAACATTGTTTTTCCTGTTCCTGGCGGACCTACTAATAAAAGATTTTTAGGTATGGTAATTCCCATTCTTCTTACAACATCTTTTCTTTTAATAGTTAAATCTAAAATTTCTGTAATTAATTCTTTTTGATCATCAAGACCACCAATAGAGTCAAAGCCAACATTTGGAATTTCTACAAAAATCTCTCTTAGACCTGATGGTTGAATAATGGATAAAGCATTAGAAAAATCTGATTTTTTTATATCTAAGGAATCTATTTTTGTGCTCTTATTAATAGCAGACTTAACAGCAAAAATTCCAGCTTCCTTAACCAATGCTGCCAAATCAGCACCAACAAAACCATGTGTGTTATCAGCAATTTCTTTTAAATCTACATCTTTTGATAATGGCACATCTTTTGTATGAACTTTTAATATTTCTAGTCTTTCAATAGCATCAGGAACTCCTATCTCTATCTCTCTATCAAATCTTCCTGGTCTTCTTAAAGCTACATCAATATCTTCTGGTCTGTTTGTTGCGGCAATAACTACTACTTGCCCACGATTTACTATGCCATCCATACAAGATAATAATTGAGCAACAACCCTTTTTTCAACTTCTGTTACAAAACCATCTCTTTTTGGAGCAATGGCATCAATTTCATCAATAAAGACAACTGCTGGGGCTATTTTTTGTGCTGTTAAAAATATTTTTCTTAGCTTTTCTTCTGCTTCTCCTACAAACTTTGCCATTATCTGAGGAGCATCTAAAGAGATAAATTTAGCACTAAGTTCTTGAGAGATTGCTTTTGCCAATAACGTTTTACCAGTTCCTGGTGGCCCATAAAGTAGTATACCTTTTGGTGGGACAATATTTATTTTTTTAAAATGATCTGGATATTTTATTGGAAGCTCTATCATCTCTTTTATAGCATTTATTTCTTTTTCTAGTCCACCTATATCTTTGTAAGTTATTTTTGATTTTTCTGAAATTTCTGAGACCGGATTTAAATTAACTACTAGATCTGTAGACTCATCTAATAATAGTGGCAGCTCTTTAGTTATTGGGGAAATTTCAGTAACCTTAAAATCAAAAGAAGTTCCAAAAACATTTATTGGAAAAATGTCTCCATAAAAAAAAGGTCTTTCTAAGATACTTTTTTTTATAATTAGGTCACAATTTTTTGAAAAAAAGTTTATCTTTTTATCAGAAAGTGGAGATATTGCTATTTTTTTTGCAACAAATATAGAATCTATTTTTTTAATTTCTATAAAATCATTTATGTCAACACCAGCATTTTCTCTAACATATTTATCCATTTTTATTATTTGTTCTTGTCCTTCTGTTTCTTTTTCTGGCCATATTTGAGCAGCGGTTGTTTTTTTACCAATTATTAAAACCACATCTCCTGAAAAAACATTAAGTTTTTGTTTTGCAACAATGCTGATAGAAACTATGTTTTTTCCAACATGTTGCTCTTTTAGATCTGCAACCTTTAATTTTAAATCACTCATGTTTTTTTTCACAATTTTTATTTATAATACTCAAATTCTCCAGTTGGCAAAACAGAAATTATTTGATCAACAGATATATTTTGCCCTTTCTTTTCAAAATCCAATTTTAGAATTTTTGCAAAGTCTGATTTTTTTATATCCCCTGGAACTATAATAAAATAATGTTTACAATTTTTTTTAATAGCATCTGTTGATCCACAAACAATTTGGCTTTGTTTATTTATTCCAACACCTAGTTTTAGATCTATACTATAATATTCTCTTTTACCTCTTATTACAAAAGCACCGGTCTTTAAAGACTCTCCTGTGTTCGCTGTTTTTGATACTTGATTAGATAAAACAGAATAAACCTCTACAGAATAAATTTTTGATTTCCAAGCACTAGAAAAACAACCAGCAAAAATTGCAGCATCCATTTTATCTTCTTTGGAAATTAGATCTACACTTTCTAAATGATTTTTCAAAATCACATGTGGTGCTCCATGAATATCAGCATGAAAATAAAAATCTTTTTCTTCTAAATGTTTTTTTATCAAAACTTCGTTGTTTTTAGAGTCTCTGCCTCCAAGTACTAAAAAATTATTTTGTGTAAAAAAATATCTAAACTTTTCATACCATTCTTTTTGTCTATTTTCTATTTTCACTAGTTTCTTTTTTGCTAAAGTTATTTCTTGCTTCTTATTTTCGTCCTTTTTTTCTTGATCTTTTATTTTTTTATTAGTGATCTCTATTGCATGCAAAACCCCTTTAAGCTTTTGAGAATACTTGTTTCTTTGCTTATATTTTTTTTCAGCATTTTTTCCAGCAGAAAACTCATAATTTATTTCTATTTCCATAAGATCACTGATTTAGAGACCAACCTCTTTTTCTAAAATATCAATTGTGGCATCTATTTCATTTTTATGATTGTAAAGCGGATCAGATAAATAAAAAATAGTTTTTTGCTTAATAAGATCAGTAAGTTTTGGATTATTAAAAAAAAACTTTTTTTGAATATTTAAATAATATTCTTCAACACTTTTTGCTAGATGTGCAACACCAATATTATACCCTTTATCAGTAATAACATCTGAACAATGTAAAAGGGAGGGCTCTGAGGAGAGAGCGGATAAAAACTCTTTAAAATTAATTTTATCACTTGAATCAACATTTAAAAAAGACCAAACAACTAATTTATTTCCAACAACTTTAGAATCTAATAATGGTCTATACCCATTAATAAATTTAGAATTTTCTAAAAAATCTATTGATGATTTAATGGTAGCTCTATGAAAACCTGTTAATTTCTTAATTTGTCTTACATTTGGAGTAATGGAACCTTTTTGTTTCATAGCTGATAAAATTTTTACCCTTATAGAATCTACTATTTTTTTTGTTTCTGGCATAATAAACCACAAATAAATTATACAAAAAAAGATATATAAAGCAAATAGATTGTACAAAAAAAAACAATTTAAACCTTTAATTCATTTTCTAAAAGATCTACTATACTTTGTGCATCAATACCTAGTTTTATTAAAGTAGTATTTCCTTTTACTCCTTTACCAGAAATAGTAGTAGAAATAAAACCATAGGTCTCTAACTCAGTAATATATTCTCTAAACCATCTTATAGAAACTGCCTTTTCACAATAACTTTCACAAATCTCTGAATATTTATCAAATATTTCTCCTGAATAGATTATATTTGAATCTAGTGTTTGACCAGTTAGATTGAGTATTCCCTTAGGTTTTAATGAGCTTTGAGCAATTGCAAATAAAACTAGTTGTAATTGTAATGGTAGAGTTAAAACCATGCTTTTCATAACTTCTAACTCAACTTTTTCTTTTGCTCTGTAAACTTCCTTATCTGTAACTTGTTTGGATTTATTTAGATCAGCAAGCTCTCCTGCTCTTAATAATAACATAACAGCACGCCTAGCATCCCCTGACTCTTTTGCAGCAATTGCAGCTGCAGAATTTATTGCAGAATCAGTAACTGAGTTTTCTTTAAAAGCTAGTTCAACTCTTTGCTCAAGAATACTTTTTAGTTCTTCAGCATTATAGGGGGGATAAACCGCTTCTTGCTCACAAAGTGTGCTTTTTGTTCTAGAATCTAAATTATTTTTAAAAAAAATGTTGTTTGAGATGCCAATCATAGAAACAGAGCCTAGATCTATTTCATCATTTGATCTTATTAGGGTATAAGTTAGATCATCAATTTCTTTTACTTTGTCAATCTCATCTAAGATAACTACAAAATTAAGTTTATTTTCTTTAACATAAGTTAAAAATTTATCATAAATAAAAGATCTAGAATAACCTATAAAATTTAGATCTGGATAAAACAATTGAACACAATAGAATAAAATCGCATATTTTGTTTGATAATTTCTACAATTTATATAAATTGTTTTTAATGGAAGCTGTTGATCTTTAGAAAAATGCTCTAATTGATCTATTACATGTTTTACAACAGTTGTTTTTCCTGTACCCACTTTACCATAAATAAAGATATTATGAGGTTTTGCTTTTTTTAGTGCTGGTGCTAACCATAAAGAGAGGTTTTTTATTTGTTGATCACGAAAAGGTAGTTTCTCTGGAGCATAATGTGGTGATATTTTTGATTTGTCAGTAAAAACAGAATCTTGATTTAATAATTCATAAAAAATATTATCACTCATTAATTAACACCCTAAATTTTTCTCTTAAATAGTTATTGCATCTAAGAAACTATTATATATTATAAACAAAATACTTTTTATATACTTGGTATTTGGAAAATAAAATTAAAATGTTAAAAAATTATTTAATTATTCCGCCACCTAAACACACCTTGCCAGAATAAAATACACAAAATTGACCGGGGGTTATAAATTCTAGTGGTTTGTCTAAAACAACTTTTATTCCTTTTTTATTTTTTACAAGTTTTGCAGAAAAAAAGTCAGAAGAATATCTTATCTTAACCTTTATTTTTTTTTTAGGCAATTTACCAGAAATTAAATGAAGGTTTTCTAAATTTATTTCTTTTATTTTCACTTGATCTTTTTTATTAGTTACATAAACATTATTTTTATCTTTAAAAAAAACATAATATTTTTTATTTAGCCCTAAACCTTTTCTTTGACCAATAGTGTATAGCCAAGAGCCGTCATGAGCAGCCAATATCTTATTATTAACATCTAAAATCTGGCCTTTTTGTTCGCCAATTTTTTCTAACAAAAAAGAATAAAGATCTTTGCCTGAAACATAACAAAAATCTTGACTTTGCTTTTGTTTTGTAAAAAAATCAAAATTGGTGTCTTGTGCTTTTTTATAAACTTGATCTTTGGTTAAATTTGCTAAGGGAAAAAGTATTTTAGAAAGCTCTTTTTCAGATAACAAACACAACCCATAAGTTTGATCTTTTGTTTTATCTTTTGGAATTAAAAGCTCATATTTATTTGTTTCTTTATTTAATCTTGTTTTTGCATAATGACCAGTAGCAACAAAAGGAATTTTCTTTTTCTTAGCCCACTCTAAAAGCACTTTAAATTTATGAGCTTTATTACAAATAACACAAGGGTTTGGAGTCTTGTTGTTTTTTATCTCAGACACAAAATAAGAAACCACCTTTTCTTCAAAATCAGCACAACCATCAACAACATAATGAGGAATGTTTAAGGATTTGCAGATCTTTCTTGCAATCGCAACAGATTTATCAGTACAACAACTATTTTCTTTACAAGAACTTTTAGACCAAATAGGTAATTTTAAAGAAACGCCTATAGGATCATAACCTTTTTCTTTTAATAAAACTAGAGCTATTGTTGAATCTACTCCACCAGATAATCCAACAACCACTTTTTTTTTCATAAATTAATCCTTTAGAGATATTTTCTTACACTCAGAATTTACAACAGCATCTAAAACTAATTTAGAAGAATCACTTATGTTTTTTTCTAAAGTCAAAACATCCTCTAACTTTGCTTTTGTCTGAGGGTGTTTATCTACCATAAAAGAACAACAATCAGGATAGGGTAAAATAGAGAGTTCATAGGTTCCTATCTTTTTTGCAACAGAAATTATTTGTTCTTTATTTAAACCTATTAATGGAGAAAAAATTGGTAAAGATGATGCTTCATAAATACAAGCAAGATTATCTAGTGTTTGTGAAGCCACTTGTCCCACACTATCTCCAGTAACTATTGCTTTTGCATTTTCTTTTTTTGCAATTTCACACATGATTTTTAACATATATCTTCTATAAACAATCATCCTATAATCAGCAGGAACAAAAGTAATTATTTGCTTTTGAATCTCAGAAAAAGGCACCACATATAATTTTGCAGAATTTTGAAATTTTGATAATACTTCACAAAGTTTATAAATTTTTGATTTTAAAGAATTTACTTGTAAATTTCCAGATAAGATATGAACAAAAACGACTTTACATCCTCTAGTCATTAAATAATATGCCGAAACTGGACTATCAATCCCACCGGATAAAGAACAAATTACTGTTCCACTAGAGCCAATTGGAAGACCACAAACACCTGCGTGTTTTTTAGAATACACAAAAACTTCTGTTTCTGTAACTTCTATAAAAATTTCTAGATCTGGTTTATCTAGATTTACTTTTTTTGAAAAAAGTTCAACAACTTTTGCACCTATAATTTCATTTATCTGTTGAGAGGAATAGAAAAATTGTTTGTTAGATCTTCTAGAGTTAATCTTAAAAGATGCAAATTCCTTTTCCTTTATTAGATCGAAAACAGAATTGGCAATATCATTAATCTCTTTTTTACAAGCCACAACAAAAGCAAAAAAAGAAATTCCTATTACTTGTAAGAGCTTGTCTTCTATTTCTTTTAGATCTTTTTCTTTTAGATCTTCTTTTAATACACACACAACAATCCCATATCTTCTGTGAACCCTTAAAACATATGGTTCCAAAGAATATGAAATATTTCTTATTAATTGGGCCTCAAATTTAGATCTATTTCCCTTCTTGATTCCAAGTTCACTATAGTGTATAACTATGTGGGTATATTTTGTCATAAGTATCATATTTTATAAAATAAGTTATATATATAAATAAAGAACACAAAACTTTAAAAAGCAAAATAATTATAAAAACTAGGATTTTTGGCTATTTTTAGAGCCATTAGAAAAAAAGAAAATACAATCTAGTTTTTATACATTTTGGTGCAAAATATATTATTATATGATATTTGTTTTAATTAAAAAAACAAGAAACAATAAAAAAATAAACGAATTTTGAGGTGGTTTTGGTGGCATTTTTCGAAGGTGTGTTTTCAAAAAAAGATGGTTTAGATATGGATGACTTTTTAAATAATATGGAAGTCGAAGAAGAACCAGAAGATGTTGACTTTTTTGTAAAACCTATTAGCTTACAAACAAATGGAGAAGTTGAAGAAACTATAAGAGAACTAAAACAAAGAAATATAGTTATCTTAGATATAGAAAAGTTGTCTAAAAGAAATGAACAAAGAGCAAAACAATTTTTAGGTCAAATAAAAATGTTTGTAAAAGACAATGGTGGAGACTTAGCATTTGTTTCAAAAACAAAAGTTTTGTTAACTCCTGCAAAAGTAAAAATCTTTAAAAACAGAAATTAAGTCTAATGTTAATTAAAAATGGAATTTAATAAAAACTGTTTTCCAATTAATATAACGACAGAAGATGCTGTTAATATATTTAGTAAAGAATTTTGTTCTAAAGGGCACAACATAAAAATCAATAAAGAAGGATTAAGATTAGTAGTCCTTCCTTATTGGGTCTGTTTTTTTGATATAGATACTAAAATAGATGGTAAATATAAGCATATCTCTGGACAAACCGCACTAAATGCCACAAAAAACAAAATAGAAGATGATATTCTAAAACTTTTTGAATTTTCTAATCCAAAACTAATTAAAAATCTAGAAATTAATGTTTTTGAAAAAACAGAAGTAAAAATAAAAAAACTTGTTATTAGTCAAAAAGAATCTGAAAAAATTATACTTAAAACATTATTAAGTAAATACACAATAGAAAAAGAAGAAGTTGCACTTAGTGGATTTGATGAGATTTGGGTGCCTTTTTGGAAAATTACTGTTGATAAAAAAGATTTTATTTTTGATGCTACAGATAATAAACTAAATAATTTTAAAGAAATTAAAGTTAAACAAAAAAATAACAATCAACTATTTCAAGAAATGATTGAAGAAATAAAAGAACCTTCTAGACTTTTGGAATATGTTTTATGGGTGTTTAAAAATATTTTTTTAGGTTTAAAAAAAGCAATTTTATACGTCTATAAACACAACACAGTTTTTTTATTAATTTTTTTAATATTATTAGCAATCTTATTGTTACTATAAAACAGAGGTTACTTATAATTTTATTATTTAGATAAAAAAAGAGAGAGTAGATCCTCTTTTGTTTTAGAATTACAAATACTATTTTTTAAGGATCTGGTATTATCTAAACCATTTAACAATTGAAGTAAAATTAATTTCTGTGAGCTTATGTTTTCATTATTTTTTTTTGCATAATAAAGATATTTTAAAATAATTTCCTTTTTTGTTAGTGTTGGAGTAGATTTGTGATCTAAAAAATTATTAATCTGCTTAAAAACAAAAGGATCTTTAAGTGCTCCTCTTCCAATCATTAGATCAGTAAACTCATTAATATTTAAAAAATCTTTATAATTTTCTGTGGTTATATCTCCATTATAGATTAAAGGAAAAGAAACAAGATCAGAGATCTTTCTTACACTTTCAAAATCAGAAGGAACACTATAATTTTCTTTTGCTAATCTTCCATGAACAGAAAAACCATCTATATTTGTTTTTTCTAATTGTTTTGCTATTTTTTCAATTTGGTTATTATCAAAACCTAGTCTGGTCTTTACAGTTATTGCTAAATTACTTATTTGCTTAATTTCTTTTAAAACCTCAAAAACCTCTTTTTGATATTTTAATAAAAAAGCACCAGAATTTGTTGAAATTATTTTTCTTGAAGGACACCCAAAATTAAAATCTACTATCTTAAATTTTGATTTTTCTATTTTTTCTAGCGCTAACAAAGTACTTTGTTTATCTCTAAAATCACCAACAATCTGTAATGCTGTTGGGCTTTCTGAAATTAATGGCAAATCACCAGTATTAATGATTTTATTTATATGAACCATTTCAGTAAATAAATATCCACAACCATAATGAGAACAAAGGTCTCTAAAACTTTTTGTGGTATATTCTAACATAGGAGCTAAAACTCCTTTTTTTCTAATTGGTATTTTGCCAATTTTATAATAGATCATGTTTTTTCTTTTAAGAACAATTTTATAAATTGTTTTGAATATATAATATATATTAAAAAAATATTATAAATGTGAACGAATTGTGAAATGGGATAAAAAAACAATAGCATCAGTTATTTTAGTAGTACTTTTCTTAGGGTCTATACTAGCTACAGGATTAGTAGAATTATTAAGGGAAAAAGAAGAAGGTGGAGTAGATCAAATACCAGAAGAACAAAAGCAGGAGCTATATTCTGCAGAATCAGATGCAAATGTGCTAGAGCTATTTCCACAACTAAACATAGTTGCAAAACCATTAGATTATGATCAAGAAATAATTCAACAAAAATTTGATGAAATAGAAGGAATAAAAAATACAACAATACAATTTACACAAGAAGATGAAAACAACTTTTTTGTAATGATTAATGCAAACATTGATGGAGAAAAAAAAGAGGATGTTGAAAAAAACATTTTAGCTATTGATGTTTTAAAAGAAATAGAAATATACCAATCTGCTCTTTTAAAAGTGCCCTACACCATAACCTTTACAAACGATCAAAATAAAGAAATAGAGCAAGCATTTGTAAGTGAAAAGATTGAAGGTATTATAAAAAACACCACCAAAAAAGGAGATCAATTATCTGTAATGATACAAGCAATCTTTCAAGGAGAAAGTATGGCTTATATTAGAGGTGTAGAACAACAAAACTTATCAGAAAGTATACAAATGCTTTTTAGTGAAGGCGAATTTGAAATAATTGGGTGGGAAAATAAGTTTTTAATATCTGGAATCACAGAAATAGATAACAACACATCCACTCTTAAAGAAATTATTGATCAAAACAACACTAATATAGAGAGAAATTATTTAGGAGATCTAATAATTAAAGATAATAATTTTTCTTTAGAAGAAATTATAGATAAAAATGGATCAGTGGTTTTAGATTATAATAAAAGTGATCAGGAATTGATATTAACACTAGATGCTACCTCCTTAGATCTAGAGTCTTATAACTTATTAATAAAAGAGTTACAAGAACAAGATCAAAACTTAACTATAATCCAAAAACCAAAAACACAGATTAATATTTCTTTTGATGCTGAAAAAATAGAAGAGGATCTAATAAATAAAATAAATTATCTAAATATTACAGATCTAAATATAAAAAAATCAGCAAAAATTGATGTTTCTGAAATAATAGTGGAAGAAAAAAAATATCAATATGATCAAAATATAACAAGCTCTTGGTTAAATTATCCAGAAGATCTAAATAAAACAAAAGAAATATTTACTTTACAAGGGTATGTTTCAAGAGATCAAATATTCTATTTAAATCTAACAAAAAAAGAATAAAATTTATTCTTTTGTTGCCAAAGATATAGCTTTTGCTATATCCCCTTCTGTTTTTTCTAAAAGCTCTTTTGCTTCTTTCTCTGAAACTTTTGTGGCTTCACAAACCATAGAAATATCTTCTTTTGGGATCTGTAACTCTTCTTCTGTTTTTACCTC
Source organism: uncultured archaeon (assembly GCA_964586355.1). Lineage (GTDB taxonomy): Archaea > Iainarchaeota > Iainarchaeia > Iainarchaeales > CSSED10-239 > JAKQTP01. The sequence continues at coordinate 76,773 of CAZPGO010000030.1, read as the reverse complement.
TCCAGCAATTTGAAAGCTTTTTTGACCTTGCATTGTTATTTCTGTTACTGATGGGTTTTCTACAATGATTTTTTTGTTATCAGTAGTCTCAATAATTACTCTTTTAGCAGAAATTTCATTATTTTCTATACCCATCTGTTTCATCATTGATTGTATTCTTCTAGGATCTAGTCCTCCTAAATTTGGCATCATAATCATAACCTCTCTAAAATTAATATATATTAATTAACCTAAAAAACAATTAAAAAGAGATTGTTCTGTTTTTAAACCTTTTTAATATTTGTTTATATATTAAAAAAATAAATATATACTAGAAAAACAGATCATTAAAATGAAAAACACAAAAACCATTAATAACTCTGAAGATTTTATTAAAGAGTTTGATATTAATAAAAATACAGAAGATAAAAAACATTTAGATCTTTTTTTTAAAAAAAGATTTTTGGTAATAGAGGATAACAAAATAAGATATCCAACAAGTAAGGACATCACAGAAAAAATAAAAGAACTAGAAGAGAATAAAGAGAAAATAAGCAAACTAAAAAACTTTTGGAAAAAAGAACTATTTATTGCAAAAAATTATGATCAAAAAATAAAATATACAAAATTTATTAAAAAAAAATTTTGGCAACATAAGCTAAAACAAATGACTAACAAAGAGTATAATTTAGATGTGAAAAATGCAAGGTTAAGTGATAATACATTATTAGATCCAAGATATGAAAGATTATTTTATACTTTTTTAACAGATTATGATTATAGAAAAAAACTAGTAGACACTGTAAATAAATCATTAATATACAAAGATGCAAATATTGGAGAACATAGCAAAAAAAAACAAAAACTAAAAACTGATAATGCAAAAAGTATGTATGATTCCTTAAATGAAAAAATAAAAAATATAAATACAGAGCTTTTAGCTAACAAATATATCTTGAAATTTCTTAAAAAACAGAAATAGTCTTCTTTTTCTTTATTTTTTAAAATAAAAGAGTGTTTTTAATTATTTTCTAATAAAATATTATATATTATATTTAATGTGAGTAAAAATGATAGACTATAAATGGACTAAAGAACTAGAAAAAGAACTAATAGAAGAATATATAGAAAAAGAAAAATTTAAGTTTAAAGATAGCAATAAACCAGTCTTTAGTATAGATACACCCCCACCATATGTAAACAGACCAATACATATTGGACAATCAGCAACATATACCATTATGGATATGATTGCAAGATATAAAAGAATGAAAGGGTATAGTGTTTTATTTCCATTAGGTCTTGATAGAAATGGCTTACCAATAGAGATGGAAGCAGAAAAGAAATATAAAATTTCTATATTAAATACAGATAGAAAAACATATGTAGAATATTGTGAAAAACTACTCTCAGAAATGTCAGATCAGACAAGAAAAACATTTAAAATGCTAGGTATTTCTTTTAATGAATGGGAAGAATGTGCTTGTGTTGGAGGATTATATAAAACAGATTCAGAAAAATATCGTGCTCTTACTCAAAAAACATTTTTAGATCTTTATAAAAAAGGCCTTATATATCTAGATGAAAAAGTAACTAACTATTGTCCAGGATGTAAAACAACATTAGCAGATTCAGAAATAGATTATAAAATAGCAGACTCTTTATTTAATACTGTTTTGTTTACAGTAAAAGAAACAGGAGAACAGATACCTATTGCAACCACTAGACCAGAACTTATCTGTAGTCTTGGAATGGTAGTATATAACCCAGACGATGAAAGATATAAACATCTTGAAGGAAAAACCGCAATTTCTCCAATATTTAATAAAGAAGTTTTAATAAAAGCACACCCTATAGCAAAGCTAGAAAAAGGAACCGGATTAGTTATGATGTGCTCAGCAGGGGATTATTCAGATATAAGGTTTTTTATGGAACAAAATATTAAACCAATAATGTCCATAGATATTTCCGGAAAAATGAATAAAAATGCAGGTATTTTAGAAGGCTTAACAGTTAAGGAAGCTAGACAAAAGATGGTTGAGATTTTAAAAGAAAAAAATCTAATTACTGAACAAAAAACCATACAACATAAAGTTCCTATTTGTGAAAGATCTAAAGACGAAATAGAATTTGTTTCTTTAAAAGAATTTTATTTAAAGCAATTAGAGCATGTTGAAAAAATAAAAGAACTAGCAGACCAAATTAATTTTTCATATGCTCCAACAAAAAAAATATTTTTAGATTGGTTAGAAGTTGTCTCCATTGATTGGCCAATCTCTAGAAGAAGGTATTATGCTACAGAAATACCATTATGGTATTGTAAAAACTGTAATGAGATAATTCTTGGAAAAGAAGGAGTATATCAAAAACCATGGTGCGAAAATCCACCGATTGATAGTTGCCCAAAATGTGGAGGAAAAGAATTTATCGGAGAAACAAGGGTTTTAGATACTTGGTTTGATTCCTCAAACACACCTCTTTACATACACAAATATGGCACAGAATTTTTTGAAAAAAATCCGGTGTGTTCTCTAAGACCTCAAGGAAAAGAGATTGTTAGAACTTGGCTATATTATACTGTTTTAAAAGCATATTTATTAACAGGTAAAAAAATATTTGATGATGTTTATATTCATCAACACATACTTGATGAAAATGGAAACAAAATGTCAAAATCTGCAGGAAATAGCATAGATCCTCAAGAAATTATTAAAGAATTTGGAGCAGAATCCTTTAGATTATGGACAGCTTATGAAGGAAATCTTAATCAAAAAGATTTTAAGTGCTCAAAAGAAAGAATAAAATCAGAACAAAAAACACTTAACAAACTTTGGAATGTTGCAAGATTTATTGGGCAATTTAAGTTAGATAAAGACATTACTGCAAAATATAATGAACTAGATCTATTTGTTAGAAAAGAAATAAACGATCTAATAATTGAAAGCGATCAAGCCTATAAAAAATATGATTTTCATAACCCTTTATTAAAGATTAAATTTTTCCTAACAAACACTTTTTCCTCACACTATCTAGAACTAATTAAAAGCAGAGCATATAATCAAGAGGAGTATTTTACTAAAGAAGAGCAAATGGGTGCAATTGATACACTTTATTATTGCTTAAACAAAATATTATACTTGCTTTATCCTGTAATACCATTTACAACAAACAGAATCTCAAAAGAAATGTTTGATACAGATCTAGATGATGAAATATTTCCAGATACTAAAAAATATTTTAGTAAACTAACCTTAGAAGATATTGAAAAAATAAATAATGCTATTTGGAAAGAAAAAAAAGAAAAAGGATACTCTTTAAAAGAAAAAGTAAGTGTTATAAAGATAACAAACAAATATAAATATATAGAAAAAGACCTAATAAAGACACACAATATATTAAAAATAGAATATAAGGAAGAATCAGAGGGAACAATAGATGTTGAGTTATAGAAAAAGACCTTTGTCTTTTTTTGGTGTTGTTGTTTTTTTAATTTTTGTTGCTTTATTGATATTTGGTTTTTTTAAATTGTCAGAACAAATAACTCTAAATCAAATTGAAAAAACAAATATTGAATTTGAGATAACGACTAACAATTTAATACCATATGATAGAACCGGTTATGTAATAGAACTAAATAAAATAAACTCAAAAGAAGCAGATCTAATAAAAAAATATGTTTTACTTTATGATGATGCTGAGAAACTAGATAGAATGTATACTCAAATCTATTCCTTAGAAACACCTTGTATTACAGAAAAAACTTTAGAAAAATTTGAATATTATATAGGATTAAGAGAAGCATATCAAGATCTGTTTATTTTTTATAATAAAAAAAAATTAGAAAAGATATATTGGGAAAGATATATTACTGGTTTAGATAATAGATCATTAGAATCAACTTTAGAAAGATTACACGCCCTTTCTAAATGTTAAACTGTTTTTTTTAAAATTGATAGGAAATGAGTCTTAAAAAAATAAATAGCGGTGCAGAAGCAGAAATCTATCTGGGCAAAGCTTTTGATAAAAAAATAATTATTAAAAAAAGAATTTCTAAAAAATATAGAAACCCAGTTCTAGATAAAAAAATAATAAAGACCAGAAATAAACAGGAAGCAAATTTATTACATAAAGTTAAAAAAGAAAAAATAAACACACCAACTCTGTATTATGTATCTAAAGATAAGATAATTCAAGAATATTTAAAAAACACAAAAAACTATAAAAAAAATCTAAAAAAAATAGGAAAAGAAATTGCAAGGCTTCATGCTATTGATGTTATACATGGAGATCTTAATCTGATTAATATTATAATTAAAGAAAATAAGATCTATTTTATTGACTTTGGATTAGGTTTTATTTCTAAAAAAATAGAAGACAAGGCAACTGACTTACTTGTTTTTAAAAAAACTCTTCTTTCAAACAAAAAAACAAAAAAATATTGGGAAGAGATTATTGAAGGTTATAAAAAAGAAGCAAAAAATCCAGAAATAATTAGTAAAATTGAGGCTATTGAAAAAAGAGCAAGATATTTGTAAAAATAAACACAATTTATAAATAAATCGCCCCAAAATAATATATAGTATAGTGCTTATTTTATAAAACCAGAAAAATTCCCCAGAATTTGGTTTTATCAACTTAAACGCCTTTCGCAAATAAAAAAAGAGAAATGTGATAATAAAAATGGCAAAAGTAAATAAAGAAGTAAAAGATATGTCAACAGAAGAAATATACCAAATAATAAACGAACTAACAAAAAAAGGTAAAAGTACAACTGAAATTGGACTTTATCTAAAACAAGAATATGCAATTAAAAATGTTTTACAAAAAACAGGTAAAAAGATCTCAAAAATACAAAAAGAACAAAACCTTAAAGAAGGAAAATTACCTGATGAATTAGTTTTTTTAATTAAAAAAGCAGTAAAACTAATAAAGCATAATGAAAATAATAAAAAAGATACTAGTGCTAAAAGAGGAAAACAAAAAACAGTATCTAAAATAAATAGACTTAGAAAATATTATATAAGAAAAGGAAAAATAGACCCTAATTGGAGATACTCTGATTCAGAGGCAAAATTATTAGTAAAGTAAAGGTGTTAAAAAATGGCAAATAAAAAAGGAAGTACAGATACTTGGAAAAAAAAGAAATGGTTTGAAATTTTTGCAGATAAAACATTTGATGAAAAATTAATTGGTGAAACTGTAGCTATTGCTAGTAAAAACCTAGTAGATAGAAAAATTAAAAAAACCTTAAATGAACTAACTGGAAATATAAGAGATTCATATTATGAATTAACTTTTAGGATAACAAAAGTAACAGCAACAAAAGCAGATACAGCTCTTTATTGTTTTGAAGCAAAGGCAGGATATCTTAGAAGATTAATTAGAAAACAAAGATCAAAAATAGAGCCAGTGTTCTATGCAACAACAAAAGACGGACATAAACTAAAAATTAAAGCACTCTTTATTAGTGGCAGAAAATATTCAACACCATTAAGAACAGAAGCAAGAAAAATAATAATAAACACCATACAAGAAGAAATCAGCACAAAAACAGTTTATGAAAGTTGGCATGATTTGATCTTTCCAGTTATTGCTGAAAAAACAAAAGCAAATTTGAAAAAATTAGGTTTTGTTAACAAAGTTTTAATTTCAAAAACAAAATTAATGGAATAAAAAAATAGGCAAATATGTCATTTCTATTTTATCTTTCAATTTTTTATTTATTAGGAATTATTCTTTGGGTAACTAGAAAATATGATCTATTTACCATTAGTTTGATTTTTGGCATATCAGCTGTTTTTTTAGGATTTGGTGGGTTATCCTCTTTTCTATATCTTATCTTTTTCTTTACAGTTGCAGAAGGCATAACTTCAATACTTAATAAAAAACATGGGAAAAGATCTTATGTTAATCTGCTAGGCAATTGCCTTGCTGGATCTGCATTAATAGCATTTGGGCAAATCTATGCAGGGCTTGCAAGCATCTCTGCAGCTTTTTGTGATACAGCTTCTTCAGAGATTGGTAGATTATCAAAGAAAAAACCAAGATTGATTACAAACTTTAAAAAAGTAAACACAGGAGTTAATGGTGGTATAACTGTTTTAGGTTTTTTAGGTGCTTTTTTAGTAAGTATAATAACATTTTTTTACTTTTATTATTTGTTTGATATAAATATAAAAATAGCAATAATTATTTCAACAATAGGAATCCTAGGAACCATTATTGATAGCTATATAGGAGCTCTTTGGGAAAATAAAGGATATATAGATAATGCACAAACCAATTTTTTAGCAACAGCTATTTCTGGAATAATAGCTATTATAATTTTGGCAGTAATATGAATCTTAATAAATACTTAAAAATCAGATTTATTGTTAGTTTTATAATTTCTTATATTCTATTAATTATTTTACTTAATCCAATAGGCCAAAAACTAGTTATATTACAAAAAGATCTGATTCATCTATTGTTTGGAAACTATTTAAATTATCAGAATTTTGTGTTTGTTCCTTTTTGTAGTGGTTTAATCTCTCTTTCGGTTTATTTTTCTGTAATAATTGGACTTAAAATAATTAAAATAAAAACCAAAAACAGCATTATTTTTTTATCCATAGTTTCTTTATTTTTAATAAATATAATTAGACTAATATTGATCTTAGTTATAGAAAAAATAAGCAACAGTGTTTTACTTACAGAAATAACACATATTTTCTCTTGGTTTTTTATGGCTGTTATTATATTGCTACTTATTAAAAAAACTGTTTAGAAAAAAAATATTTTTAGGTTTATTCTAATATAAATAAATTTAGTTAGATTAGTGTAGGACGGTTATGTTCTATTGGTTTCTGTCATATATATCTATTATACACCACCACAATAAAAATTAATACCACCAAAACAAAAAACAGCAAAATAAGCTCACAGAGGGTGCGATCTGAGTAAAAGAAAAAGAAAAACGATTAAGTATCGCCCTCTTGTTAACCAGAAAACACCACACATATTAGTTACAAAAAAATAGAAAATAAAAAAAGAACTAAAAAACTATTTTGCTTTCTTTTTTTTAGCTTTAGTTACAGCATATTTAGCAAATTCTGCATATGCTGGTCTAGAGATAAAAATACCCACTAATGATCCTAAGATAATAGTTATTGCAAAACCAACTAGCTTACTTAAACCAGTACTAAACAATATAATTGGAAGCATAGTAGCCATAATGGTCGCAGCAGATGCAAAGATTACAAAAAAGGCTTTTTTGATCTTCACTATTGGACTTTCATTAGAATCTGTTTCATCTTTTTTACCTTTTATTAACTCATCTGTAATAATAATCTTATGATCAACAGCAGTACCAATAATTGCAAGAACACCAGCAACAGATGCTAGATCTAATCTATAACTTATTAAAGATAATGCAGCTAAAAGTAAGGTTATCTCTGAAAGATCTGCAATTAATATTGGTATTGTTAAACTAAGTAATTTATATCTAAAAAACAAAACAATAGCCACTGTAAGCAAAGCAAATAAACCAATTAGTAAAGAATTCTTTAAAAAAGAATCCCCAAGATATGGAGAAATGGTTTCAGTACTTATACTTTCAATTGCAATTGGTAGAGAACCTGATTCTAGAATAACTACAATCTCTTCTAATCTTTCTTTTGCTTGTGATTGTGTTTCTCCAGAACCGGTTATTGTTAAATTATTAAATCTTTGAAATCTTGGAGAATCTAATGTAGGAGCATCCATGTTTGTAACACTATCTGTTAATGAGATTACTGATTTTAGACCTGTTGCTTCCCACACCCAAGGAACAGTTTCCTTACTTTTCTCTTTTATTGTTATTTTATAACCTAAATCTCTTAGTTGCTCTTTTATGGAGTTAGCAACATTACTAGAAACTATGGCTTTAGTATAAACATTTAAATCAACAGTAATCTCTGTTAACTGTTCAGTAGTAAGATTACTATCAACAACATAATACTTTGTTCTTACTTGATCCAATATTTCTTCAATTTTTAGGAAATCACTTTGTAATAGCTCAGGAGCAGAAGGTACTTCTCTTTCTGCAAAATATGTTTCATTATCTATTATAATTATAGAGTCTATAGGTCTATCAATAAAAAAATATGTTTTTTCACAATCATACTCTATTTCAGTACCATAACCTATAGGATTACATTTATGAAAGGTCATTTCAGCAAATCTATTTGCTGCCTCTGGGGATAACATGAAAGGTAAAACCCATCTTGCAGCACCACTATTATCAACAACAGAGGTTCCATACCCTTTTGCTGGATCTTTTTGAATAGATCGTATCTCTTCTCCTACAAAAAGAACTTCTCCATCTAATATGGCCTCAAATTTACCCTGTCTTAGAAGATTTGTTCTTAATTTTGAAATTTTTTCTGGATCTGATTCAGCAAGCTGTGCTGTAATATACTGATTACCAGCAGCATTTACTTTAGCATCCTTTAATCCTGCCCAATCAAGTCTTCTAGAAATAACAGAAGTTACTCTAGAAATATCTTCTGCAGGTACTGGCTCTTCTAACACAATTGAAAAAGCAGTACCTCCACTAAAATCCACCCCATATTGTAAACCTTTGGTGGATAATAAAAATATTGCAATTATTAAACAAATTGCCCAAAATATAATCACTGGTTTTTTTATTAAACTTTTCACGAAAATTCACCTTTTTAAAAAATATCATTTAATGTTTTTATTTATTTTTATGTAAAATATATCTGATTAATGCAGGACCATTAAAGCACCAAGTACTAAATAAATCTCCAATCAAACCGAAAAATAATATTGTTGCTATTTCTAAAATTACATACATTTGTGTAAAATAAGAAATAATCATCATAACAATAACAGTAGCTAATGTTGTAAAAGTCATGGTTAGACCAGTAGATGCAGATCTATTAAGAGTAGAAAAGGAATCTCCTTTTCTTTGTTTTAATAACCTAGAAGCAATTAATATATCTGTATCAACAGAGTAACCAACAAGCATTAATAACGCAGGAATAGTTGTTAAACTTAATGGTAAACCCAACAAAGCCATTCCAGCTAAACCAGCCAGCACATCAAAAATTGCGGAAAATATTATTAATCCTGATGGGATTAGTTCTTTAAAGAAAAATAATATAACTAAAACTAAAAATATAAAAGCAAATAAACCAACAATAACAGAACTTTTTACAAAGTCATCTCCAAGAGTTGCAGAAACATCTCTTGTTTGAATTCTTACATTTTCATCATCTGTTAGATCTAAATATTCTTTTATAAAATTCACTACATTTTCATTAAAAGAATTATTTGCAAGAACAATGGATTCGTTTACATATGTTTTTAGATCATCTTTGTTATTTATGATATCAATTTCATTAACATTTGCAGACGTTAAAAAACCCTTTTCTAACAAAGGATCTAAAAGAGATTTTGCTTGAGATTTTAGATCTTCTATATTACTATTTAAATAATCTAAAGAATCTTTTTGAGCTCTTACTGACTCAATATCAGGTTGATGAGAATATTCTATTAACAAACCATATTCTGTTGGGCTAACTGTTTCACTTACTTTAGCCTCCATTACTCTAAAATTATTTAATAGCTCTTGATCTAAACCTTGAAAATCTTTTTTTTCATCATATCTTAAAATAAGTTGATTTCCTCCTTTAAGATCAATTCCTTTTTGAACTCCTGGATAAACTAAAATTAAAAATAAAAAGATTACCAACATAATAATTGGAATAATCATAAGACGTTTATAATTCTTTTCTGTAATAAATTTCATATATAATTCCTCAAATTAAATTAAAATAAAGATTTGCTATTTTTAAAAATAACATAGACTTATATTATATTTTATATATATTATAATTATAAATAGAACCCTTTTTAAATAAATTTTTTCAAGAGAAATCAAATATGCAATTTCCAAGAATATATAAATCTCAAGAGATGCTTGATATTATTGTAAATAGTATTAAAAAAAATAGAGAGTTACAAAGAAAAGAAAATGCAGTAAAATATATCTCAACCTATCAAATATTAATTACAGAAAAATACACAAAAATACTTAATGGCTTACCAGATAATGAGAAAATGAATGATTATTATAGATTTATGTCTAAAAACATAGTTGCAGAAAGCACACTTGAAAGATATAAAAATCATTATAGAAGCACCATACATATTATCAACAAGCTCTGTGAAAAATATAAGAAAGTGCTTGTAAGATATACTGATAGAAAAAGCAAAATGAGTAGACAAATACTAGTAAGAAAAGAATTCTTTGGAAGAATAGCTTCAGTTATTAAAAAACTGGATAAAACCAATGAAGAATTACTAAATTTAGCAAAAGAGTATAAAAGAATAGCAAAACCAGACTTTAATCTTTTTACTATTTGTTTAGTGGGCGCACCAAATGCTGGAAAAACTACTTTTCTTACTAATATAACTAGTGCAAATCCTGAGATCAATAGTTATGCGTTTACCACAAAAGCACTTAATATTGGATACTTTAGTAGAAGAGAAGAAATGATTCAAGTAGTTGACACTCCAGGAATTATACATTTAGATTTTAAGGATATGAACAAGATAGAAAAACAAGCAATTGTTGCAATAAAAACTATTGCAGATCTTGTTGTTTTTGTGTATAATCCTACAATCTCAAAAGAAGAACAAAAAAAGGTTTTGGAGTCTATAAAAGAAAATAATCCAAATAAAAAAATAATAGTTTCTAGCACCTATGAAAAAGATTCTGAGCTTAAGGGCGAAGAAAATGTGCTTATGAAAGATATTATAAAATATCCTTTTAAAAAACACTAAAATTTCACTTTTAAAAAAAAAGTTTTTAAAAAAAACTTAATTTTAAAACACCTAACCATAGCTATTAAAAATAGTTTCAAACAAAAATATAATAAAGGGTTTACTAATTTTAATAATCTAAAAAACAAAAAGGCGATAAATATGAAAAAAAAGATAGACACTTCAGAAATTCTTGAAGAAATAATTGCAGAAATTGAATTTTTAATAGAAGATTCTTCAATACCTAAAAATCTTAAATTACTATTAAATGGAATAGAAGCTAGATTAACTAAAAAAGAAGATGTAGTAGAGATCTCTAGCATACTTTATCAATTAGAAGAAATAACAAACAACAACAATGTACCACAATTTTGTAGAAGTGCTGTGTGGTCATTAATAAGCAAACTAGAAAAACTTAAAGAAACTATAAAATAAAGAAAGTAATGGATGAAAAAATACTAAAATACGCAGAAAATAAAAATTTGATCATTACTGAAGAAGCATTAAGACTTCTAAATATTTATAATTATAAAAAAGTAATAGATAGCCTTTCAACAGAAGATCTGTTTATCACTCCTGAACATATTAAAAAAATTCTTAATACCTGTAAAATAGAAGATAAAAAAGAATATCATAAAAATTTTAATATTCTTGAAAAATATGATGTTACTAATAAAAATTTGTCGCAAGGATCGGTTCCAGATTTTTTAAAACTTTTTTTAGATAAATATGAAACACTTTCTGGGATTATAAAAAAAAGAGTAGACTTTAAACCAATTACTATAGCACAAGCAAAAACAGAAATAAAAAACAAAGAAGTAGATATTATTGCAATGGTTTATGAAAAAAGGATAACCAAAAACGGGAATATGCTTATAGTAGTTGATGATCCCACAGGAAAAATAAATCTAATTATGACTTGTAAAACTCCTGAAGAACTTATTCAAGCAAAACAGTTGTTAAATGATAATGTTATCGGGTTTAGATGTGGTGTTTTATCTAAAGATATGCTAATTGTAAAAGAATATTATTTCCCAGACATACCATATGAACAAAAAAACACAAATCTTGATGATGATTGTTATGTTGCAATAATTGCAGATACACATGTAGGCAGTAATCTTTTTTTAGAAGATGATTTTATTGATTTTATAGATTGGTTAAATAATAAAAACTGTGAAGATACAGAACTAGTTTCAAAAATAAAATATTTAATAGTTGCTGGAGATCTTGTAGATGGTATTGGCATATATCCTAAACAGTTTAGTGAACTTGCAATAACAGACATCTTTGAACAATATCGCCTATTTGAAGAACACATACTAAAAATTCCACAAGATATTGAAATATTTATAAGCCCAGGAAATCATGATGCTGTTAGACTTTCAGATCCACAACCTGCGGTTAGTGATAAATTTTTGCCAAGGTTATACACTAAAGAAAACATACATATGTTAGGATCTCCTACTTGGATAGATTTAGAAGGACTTTTATTTTTAGTGTATCATGGGAATTCCTTACATGGGATTTTTGGAGAAATACAAGGTGTTAAAACAGACCGGCCTGATCATGCATTAAGAGAATTACTAAAAAGAAGAGATCTTATGCCACAATATGGGGAAAGACAAATGTTTATGCCTATTGAAAAAAACTTTTTAACAATTACTGAGGTTCCAGATGTTTTTATTTGTGGACATATACACCACCACTCCTTTTCTAAATACAAACATACACATCTTATTGCTGCATCATGTTGGCAATCAATAACTAGCTATCAAATAGAAAATGGGCATATACCAACGTTATCAAAAGTAATTTTATTTAATTTAAAAACACAAGAAATTATTGTTAAAGATTTTTATAAGGATAGAAAATGAATTTAGAAAAATTAGTTGCAACCAAAGAAGTTAAAGAATATTATAAAAAACTAAATGAAGATGTAACTCTAACTGTAGATCTAGCAAAAAAAGCCAGAGCCACAAAAAGAGATGTTTGTGAAGATATAGAATCTATACCAGCAACAGGAATTGCAGAAAAAACAGAACTGTTGGTTGGACCTAAGGGTGTTGCAGAGGTATATGATGAACTTTGGGAAAAACATTCTCACGATAGATTCAAAGTAATGCTTGATATTTTTCACCTGATTCTTGATAAAAAACTAGGAAATATAGAAGACCCTGAAAAAAGATTAGATCAAGCAATAAGAACAGCACTGATTATTGAAACAGAAGGTGTTGTAGTATCCCCCTTAGATGGACTTCCTGAGATTAAGATTTCAGAAAACCAAGATGGAACTAAATATGCTGATATTTACTATGCAGGACCTATCAGAGCAGCTGGAGGTAATGCACAAACACTTCCTTTGTTACTTGCAGATCTTGCTAGAGAAAAATTACATTTGGATAGATTTAAACCTTCAAAAGAAATAGTTGATAGAGTAATTGAAGAAGTATCAATCTATCAAGACGAGATTGTTGCAAGACAACAAAGAGTAACAGAACAAGAAATGAAAATAATTATTGAAAACTGTGCTATCTGTGTAAATAGTTTTCCAGATAGCAATGTAGAAATAATAGTAAATAGAGATATAAAATCAATACCAACAAACAGAATTCGTGGAGCAATGTGTTTGGTTTTAATTGATGGGCTTTATGTAAGAGCGATGAAAATACTTAAGACCAGTAAAAAGATGGGACTTAATTGGAGTTGGTTAGAAAAATTAATAAAAGTGGAAAAAACTTCAGAAGGTTCTTTTGAATTAAAACCATCTACAAAATATTTAGAAGGACTAGCAGCTGGCAGACCGGTTTTTGGATACCCTTTTGTGCCTGGTGGTTTTAGGCTTAGATATGGAAAAGGTAGAAACACTGGATTAATGGCAAAAGCGATCAATCCCTCAACCATGTATGTTCTAGATGAATTTATTGCTGTTGGCACACATGGAAGAATAGAAAGACCAGGAAAATCTTTACAGTTTTTCCCTTGTTCTACAATTGATGGCCCAATTGTAAGACTTAAAAATAAAGATGTTATTTATATAAAAGATGTAAAAACAGCTTTAGAATATAGAGAAGAAATAGAAAAAGTTTTGTTTTTAGGAGATCTTTTAATAAACATAGGAGACTTTAGAAAAAGTGGACACCCTTTGTTGAAAAATGGTTTTGTTGAAGAAGAGTGGTTGTCATTAATAGAATATTTATTAATTAAAGAAAAAATAGATAAAAAAACATTTGAGTTCTGTAATGATTTTTATAAAAATCCTGATCCGTATACAGCTGTTGCTATTAGCTTAAAATATAACTTACCATTATTTCCAAAATATTTATTTTATTATGATCTGCTAACAATAGAAGAACTACAAACCCTAATAAAAGAAATAAGAACCTCAGAAAAACTTTTTGGAGATGTAGAAAGCACAAAAAACAAACATTTGGCAGATCTAAAAGAAATTTTAGAAAAAATTGATTTTTTTAAACTTACAAAACCTACTGAAAACATAATAGGAATAAAAATAAATTATAATAAAGAAATAAAAAAAATACTAGAAAAAATAGGTTTAGTGCATAAATACCTAGAAGAAGAGAATAAGATTTTTATAGATAAAGATCAAGCATATCCTTTTCTAAAAACTGTTGGAGCACTAAATGCTTTAGATCCATTAACAAAATTCAATTTTGAAGAATTAAAAGAGAAACCAATAGTAGAAATATTAAGTCAAATTTCAGGAATAGAGATTAAAGAAAAATCAGGAACCTATATAGGAACAAGAATGGGCAGACCAGAAGCAGCACACGAAAGAATAATGGCAGGAAAACCAAATGTTCTTTTCCCTATTGGTAGAGGCTTTGGAAACAATAGAGATCTAATAAAAGCAAGCACAAAAAAATCAGATCGTGCTGCTGCTGGAGAATATGGAATCAATTCTGTGGAAGTTAGATCTTATTATTGCCCTAACTGTAAAAAAATACTTTATCATAACTATTGCTTTGAATGTCAGTTAGAAGCAAATGAGATGAGAAGCTGCGCAAAATGCGGCAAAAAAACTTTTGAAAAAGTCTGTCCGGTTTGTAAAGAGGAAACTATTCCTGAAACTAATCACAAAATAAATTTAGATTCATTAATAGAAAGAGCAAGTAAAAACCTAAAAGTAGGAATACCTCAAACACTAAAAGGAGTAAAAGGACTTGTAAGCTCAAAAAGAATAGCAGAACCATTAGAAAAAGGAATTCTTAGAGCAAAACATGAAGTATATGTTTTTAGAGATGGCACCTGTAGATATGAAGCACTAAATGCAACCATCTCTCAAGTGTCAGCAAAAGAACTTAACTTGTCTTTAGATAAATTTAAAGAATTAGGTTATAAAAAAGATTATCTTGATAAAGAACTAAAAGACGAAAACCAAAGAGCATCTATATTTCCACAAGATATTATTGTTGATGAAAACTGTGGAGAATATTTTTTAAGAGTTAGTTGGTTTATTGATGATCTTTTAGAAAAATTCTATGGGTTAAATAAATATTATAATGCAAAAACAAGAGAAGACCTGATTGGACAATATGTAATTGGACTTGCACCACACACATCAGCAGGAATTGTTGGAAGAATCATTGGTTTTTCTAAAGCAAAACTTTGTTGGGGACATCCTTATTATATTACTGCAAAAAGAAGAAATGTTGATGGGGATCAGGATTCTATGCTTTTACTATTAGATGGGCTACTTAACTTTTCTCAAAGTTATCTAAGTGTTGGTAGGGGCGGTAGAATGGATGCACCAATAGCTTTTACAACAACCCTAAGCCCTTATGAGATTGATGATGAGTCTCACGAGATAGAAACAAATACCAGTTATCCTTACGAGTTTTACGAGATGGCCAAAAACTTTGGAGATCCGGACAAAATACCAGGGATTATTAGTGCTAGAAAATTACTTGGAACAAAAGACCAATACAACTCCATAAAATTCACACATGATACCAATTCCTTTGATGAAGGACCAAAGCAAAGTGCATATATTACCATAAAAGCAATGAGCGATAAAGTTCTAAAACAAGCAAAACTTCAAGAAAGACTTATTGCTGTTGATCAAAAAGACGCCCTAGAAAGATTACTACATTATCATTTATTTCCAGATATTATTGGAAACACTAGAGCTTTTTCCAGACAAAAATTAAGATGCGTAAAATGTAATGCAAAATTTAGAAGAATACCTCTATCAGGAACCTGCTCTTGTGGAGGAAACATTATACTAACAATTGCAAAAGGATCTATTAAAAAATATCTAGAAATAGCTAAAAAAATAATTATTGAGTACGATCTAAAACCATACCTACTACAAAGAATAAATCTTTGTGAAGAAGAAATTGACAGTCTATTTTTAGATAAAGAAGAAAAAAAACAAAGATCTTTATCAGACTTTTTTTAAACAGAAACATATTCTTTTAATTTTTGTTGTATTTTTTTCTTAGTATATTTATCATCAATAGAATTTATTTTAGATAAAAACTCTTTATAATCCTTATTAACATTAGTAGGCATAGCCAAAGTAACCTTAACAAACAAAGATCCATGAACTCCTCTTTTATTTGGATCTGATAAACCCTTACCTCTTACATTAAAAAGGGTTCCTGGGGTTGTCTCAGAAGGTACTTTTAAGTTAATAGTGTCTTGTATTCCTTTAATGGTTATTTTTGTACCTAAAACCAAATCAGAATATGTTAAAGGAACTTCACAATATAGATCTGCTCCACTTCTTTTAAAAAACTCGTGATTTGCTACACTAATTAATATAAACAAATCGCCCTTCTTATCTACTCTCTCATTTCCTTGATTCCTTAATCTTAGATAATCACCATTATTAATACCTGAAGGAATATCCACACTAATTGTTGAGGTTTGCTTTACATAACCTTTTCCAGAACACTTCTTACACTCATCAGTAATAATTTTTCCTGTTCCATGACATCTCTGACAGGTTTGTTGAACAGCAAATAATCCAAAGGGGGTTTGCTTTCTAGTTACTGTGCTGCCTCTACCCCCACATTCTGGGCAGGTTGTTTTTTTTCCACTTTTTGAACCAGTACCATTACAAAAATCACAAATAACTTCTTTGGTTAAATTAATTGTTTTCTTTGTTCCTTTTGCAGCACTAATAAAATCAAGATCTATTCTGGTCTTTATATCTAGGTTTTGCCACTCATCTCGTTTGGAACTTCTAAACCCACCAAAATTTGAAAAAAAATCTGTGTCAAAATCAGAAAAGAGATCAGAAAAATCAAAAGAAAATCCACGGCTAGAAAATCCTGAGGAACCATAATTAGAAGCATCTGCACCAAACCTATCATACTGTGCTCTTTTTTGATCATCACTTAAAATTGAATAGGCTTGAGTAATTTCTTTAAGTTTCTCTTCAGAATCCTCTTCTTTATTAACATCAGGATGATATTTTTTTGCTAGTTTTTTATATGCTGATTTTATTTCTTCTTTTGAAGAACCTTTACTAACACCTAAAATATCATAATAATCTTTAGCCATGATCTTTTACCTTTTATTTGTCTACTGTGTAATCAGCATCAACTGTTTTAGAATCGTCAGAAGATTTTGGGTCTTCTGTAGATTCCTTAGAATTGTTTTCTTGAGAAGCTTTATTTGCTGTTTGATATAGTTTTTGAGAAACCTCATAAACTTTTTTCTGTAAAGCCTCTGTTTTTTGACTTATATCATCTTTTTCTTTTTCTAAAGATTCTTTAAGCTCGTCTTTTAGCTTTGTTATTTCATCAACATCACTTGACTCTAACTTATCTTTATTTTCAGATAATAAAGAATCAACAGAATAAACTAAAGTCTCTGCTTTGTTTTTAACCTCTATTTTTTCCCTGATTTTTTTATCTTCTTCTTCATGCTCTTGAGCTTCTTTTTTCATTTTTTCAATATCATCTTTAGATAAAGAGGCAGAAGTTATTTTTATTGCTTGGGATTTATTTGTTGCAAGATCTTTTGCAGAAACATTTATTATTCCATTAGAATCAATATCAAAAGTAACCTCTATTTGTGGAACACCCCTTGGTGCTGGAGGAATACCTGCTAATTGAAAATTACCAAGTGTCAGATTGTCTCTGGCCATTGGTCTTTCCCCTTGCAACACATGAATATCTACTGAGGGTTGATTATCTGATGCTGTTGAAAATACTTGAGATCTTTTTGTAGGGATTGTTGTGTTTCTTTCAATCAGTTTTGTAAAAACACCTCCTAAGGTTTCAATACCTAAGGACAAAGGAGTAACATCTAATAATAAAACATCTTTAACATCCCCTATTAATACAGCTCCTTGAACAGCAGCACCCAAAGCCACAACTTCATCAGGATTAATACTTTTGTTTGCTTTCTTACCTGTGATTTTTTCCACAAGCTCAACTACTTTAGGAATCCTTGTAGACCCTCCAACTAAGATAACTTCACTTATTTCAGATAAACTTAGTTTTGAATCCTTAATTGCTTGATTTAGTGGAGCTTCTAACTTTTTAAAAACATCAGCACAAATTTCCTCAAATTTCGCTCTAGTTAGTTCTATGTTTAAGTGCTTTGGACCTTCTGGAGTTGCAGTTATATATGGAACATTGATTGTTGCTTTTACTGTTGATGATAACTCTATTTTTGTTTTTTCGGCTTCATCTTTTAATCTTTGCATAGCCATTTTATCTTTTGTTAGATCTATGCCTTCCTTTTGTTTAAACTCTTTTACTAAATAATCAATAATCTTTTGATCAATATCATCTCCACCCA
The DNA here is from genome assembly GCA_964586355.1 of uncultured archaeon. Classification (GTDB taxonomy): domain Archaea; phylum Iainarchaeota; class Iainarchaeia; order Iainarchaeales; family CSSED10-239; genus JAKQTP01. The sequence goes on along the minus strand of CAZPGO010000030.1, from coordinate 58,206 downwards.
ACTGATTATCTCCAGCAGTTGACTTTACTTCAAACACACCATCATCTAACTCTAAGATAGAAACATCAAAAGTTCCACCACCAAAATCAAAGATTAGAACATTATGTGTGTGTTTCTTATCTAAACCATATGCTAGTGCTGCTGCAGTTGGTTCATTAATTATTCTTAAAACATCTAAACCCGCAATCTCTCCAGCAGCCTTTGTTGCTTTTCTTTGAGAGTCTGAAAAATATGCAGGAACAGTAATAACAGCTTTTGTTATTTTTTCACCTAATTGTTCTTCAGCATCTTTTTTTAGCTTTTGTAATATCATTGCAGAGATCTGCTCAGGGGTTTTATCTTTTCCATGAAATTTAATTGTTTCGTTTGTACCCATTTTTCTTTTTACTGAATAAATAGTATTCTCTGGATTAACTACTGATTGTCTTTTTGCAAGAGTACCAACAATAACCTGATCATTTGAATATGCAATTACTGAGGGAGTTGTTCTTGCACCTTCTGAATTAATAACAATCTTTGGTGCTGCACCTTCTATTACAGCAACTGCTGAATTTGTTGTACCTAAATCTATTCCAATTACTTTTGTCATAATTTTTCCTCCAAAATCATTTTTTTATATAATTTCCAACAACTACTTTTGCTGGTTTTAATAATCTGTTATTTAATAAATAACCATCTTCTATAATTTCTATAATCTTATTATGATTCTCTTTTTCTGTTTCTTTTTTAAAAACACACTCGTGATAATTATAGTCAAACTCTTTGTTTAAGAGCTCCATTTTTTCAACACTTAATCTTTTTAAAATTATATCATAGTTATTAATCAATTGTAAAATATTTTCTTTGTTTTTTGAATCATATTCATGTTCATAAGCTTTTTTTAAAGTCTCTTTAAAATCTAAAAAACTACTAATTATTTTTTTCTGTTCAATAAATAACAGATCCTTAGTTTCTTTTTCAACTCTGTTTTTGTAGTTAATAAAATTTGCTTGGCTTCTTTGTAATAGATCTAAATACTCATCAGACAACTTATTTTGTTCATTTAACTTATGCTTTATTAGATCTATTTCTGATTTTATCTCTGTCGCTTGCTCTTTTGAAATGTTTTCCTTATTTTGAGAACCTTTGTTATGCTTAGTTTCTTTAATTAGATTTTTTTTTAAAAATTCTTCTGATGTGTTTATGTCTTGATCATTTTGATCTGTGTTTTTTTTATCTTGATCTTCTTTGTTTTGATCTTTGCTGTTTTCTAAATTATCCATACTCATAAATATCTAACCATAAATCTTATCTAAAATCGAAAAATAAAAATTATTTTAAAAATTCAACTATAATAAAGATAGAGACCAAAATTAATAAATTCTTTTTGCTGTAAGGTTTATAAAACTTTGCAAAATTTAGAGAAATTTCACTAAAAAACCTCTAAAAAAACTTCTTTTCCAAAACTATCATAAACAGAAAAAGAACTAAAATCAAAAGGATAATAGGAAATAATATTTATTTTTTTAGAAGAAAAAAACTTTAAATCAGCAGAAGAAGGTTTACCAGATCTTATGGGGTGTGAATGCACAGAACCAATAATTGATGTGCTTAGGGGGGCAAGATCTAATCTTAAAACCGAAGAATGAGCGTAATTTTGTGTAGCTGGTAAAATATATATATCAGTTATTAAATTCTCTTCTCCAATTAAAAGCCCAGAAAACTCATTAGGATAACTTGCTTTACTAAATTCTAAAATAGATGCTAAAACTTCTTTTTTTATCTTCCAAGTCATAAAGAATATATGTAATATATGGTTATATAAAATAAAGCAAAGTTGGAAACATAATATAACTCATTAAAACAACCCTAGGCTTATTAAATAACAAAGGCAAAAAACCAATAGAGGCGCTGAGAAATAATAAAAATAAAGCTGTTGGACCAGATATTAAAAGTATCAAGAGTATAGAAAAAATCAAAATGGTTAAATTTATAACAACTTGATTAACTTTATTTACAAATTTTAAAAAAGAATCTAAAAGCAAAACCAATATTAAAATACTAAAAATCGTTGCAAAAAGGATTGTTGTGATAAATAAAAAAATATTTATAGAAGGAACTACGATCTTATTAGAAAGTAATAAAGAAATAAAACCTAACCTAGATTTACGGAAAAAGATAGAAAGAAAAAAAGAAAAAATAAGAGTGCTTATAGAAATACTTGAAAACAATATTAGATACTCTTGAGAAGTTAATTTCTTTTTAATTTTGGAAATTATTAGTCCAGATTGAGCAGAACTTAAAGAAGGAATTAAAATAACTAATACTGAAGAGAGGGCTCCTAAAAAAGAAGTTGAAATTGAGTTTTTTAAGTTTAAATATTGAATCTCTGTTTTTTGAAAAACTTTTTTGTTTGAAAATAAAGAAAATATCAAAGTAGGTGCACCAAACAAACCAAAAACACACACAAAAATAGGCTCTGTAAAAAAATAATTATAGCTTAAAGTAAATATGCCTAGAACCCCTGAAAACAAGATCATTATCAAAACAATTATTTTATCAAAAAGAAACTTTTGCTCATAAATAAACAAAAACAAAATAAATAAGATCACAAAAACAATTAAAATATAAAAAGAGGATAATAAAGAGAACAACAAATATAAAATAGGCAAAATAAGAATTGCAAAAAAAACACCTAAAAAATAACCAATAAAACAAAGGTAAATTGCTTGTTTAGCTTTACCTAAAAGAAACATTCGCTGTCCAGGAAATAATGTATTTATGGTTTCATCTGTTGGAACTCCAAAAACAATAGCAGGAATAATAGAAGTAATTAACTGAGCTATGGAAAAAGCTAAAAAGAATAAAAAATCAAATTGGTTACTAAAAAATCCAATTAATAAAATAAGATAACCAATAACATTAATATGAAGAGAAGGTATAAAACCAAACAACACCCCTAAGAAAACACCTAATATTATTTGAAGTAATAAAATCATAGTAGTTAGCCTTTTTCTATTTTATAAACAAAAAATTTGTCTTCTTTTTTACCGGTTATTTTAATAGTTGTATTGTTGATTAACAAATCTTTTTGAAAAGAAGAAGGATTAAAAAAAATACACTCAACACATTTAGATCCATCACATAAATTAAAAAAATAGGTTGTGTTTGTGTTATCTAATTCTCTTATAGTTCCATAAAGAGTAACTACCTTTGAGGTGTCAGAGACTAAAAAATCCGTTACAGAAAAAAATTTTGGTGAGAAAAAATAAATCGAAAATAATAAAAGACACAAAGAAAGTAATGCAAAAACAAAAACAAAATATTTTATTTTTTCAAAAGTCATTTATTTTTTCTTTTTAATAGTTTTTGAAGTTTTTTGTCTGGAGATGTTTTTTTTGTTAGGGGTTTTTTTAACCGCTTGCTTTTTAGGGGTTTTCTTTGCTGCGTGTTTTATTGGTGGCCTCTTAGTACTTTGCTTTTTGGGTTTTAGGTCATAAGGAGGAACAACATCTATAATAGCTATTGGTTTTTTTCTTAAAGGAAATCTAGTTAAAGAAAAAACAACTATTGAACCTGTTAATAGAGTTTTATGTTTAAAAGAGAGACTTTTTGATTTGTAAAAAGCATCTAAAACTTTTACACCTATAAAACCATTTTTATTACTTATTACTTCTCCATAAGAGGTGTTAAATAAAACCTTAAATAAATAAATATATAATATTAAAACACAAAATAAAAACATATAAAAATAACTACTTGTAAGATAATTTGTTAAAAGAAATAAAATAGAAAAAAATAAAAGACCATAAGAAAAAAAGTTGTATTTTTGTCTATTATAGATAAAAGAATCTTTTGACTTTATAATAAACAACAAAAGCAAAATAATTAATAAAATCTTTAAAAATAAAAGACCCTCTGTAAATAAATTAACTATTAATGAAAATAAAAAAAATATTTGAATATATAATAAATCTTTACTAATCATAAAATTCACCCTTATGTTAAATAAACAAAATCTAAATTAACATTCCTAAAACCAGTTGTTCTTTTGATATAAGCAATTACATCTAAATAATCAGAAACAGCCAGTGTAAATGTTGATCCGTTTTTTTTTATGTTTATGGTAACATCTAAATAACTACCTTGAATTAAATAATCCATATTTAAAAGAACAGCTCTAGAGTCTGATAAATTAATCAAATCAATAGTTCTTGATTTTATAGATAGAATTGCTCTATTTTGATTTAGATCTTTTTGTGTTGTGTTTAATATAAAAAACAAAAATAATAATAACAAACCTAATATCATTATAAACTCAACACTAATCTGTCCTTGCTTATTCATAATCTAACCATTAATTATAATTTCCCCTATACTTGTTTTTTCTAAAACAATATTTCCTGAAAAACCAGGGCCTATCTTATTTGGAGAACAACTAATTTCTAAAGAGGTTTCTATATTTTTTGTAAAATTACAGTCACCAGTACTATCACAAGTTAAGGGTATTGGGTTTTGAGTGGATATTTTTACATTATATTTTATGTTATTCTCAGATCCACCACAAGAAGTAATAGTTGCATTCTCAGGAAGATAGAAAAAAACACTTCTTTTACCATACCCTGGACTATTTGAAAAATTTTCTATATGTGTTATTAATCTAGAAACATTATCACTAGCTATACTTAAGCTATGAGTGTCTTTTATAATATTTTCAGAAAACTCTATTGTTGGCAAAATAGTTGCTTGAAAAAACAACATAAATATAGCTAATAATATAATGAATTCTACAGAAATTTGTGCTTTAATATTTTTTATCATAAATTACACATCTTTAAAATTTTATAAAATTTAAAACAATAAAAGTTATTAACACAACAGGCATAAAAGGCAATGTTTTTTTAACATAAATCCAGTTGCCTATTAAATTATTTTCATACATAGTATTTAAAAAAGCAATGTCTTCTTTCTTTAGACCCCCTGCTTTGTTAGAATCTATTTTTAGGTTAAGATAATAGGTTCCAGAAACTAATCTTTTGAATTGATTAACAAAACTGGTGTTTTCAACAGTTAATTTGTTTGTTTGTTTATTAAAATAATAATTTTTAGATAGAACTACCCCCTCTTGTAAATTTTTAATACTTATTGGGGTTGTTAAAATATTTTCTTTTGTAAATTTTATTAAAAACAAAAGAAAAGAGACAGATATATTAATCACAAAAATTAAACCAAGATCTGTAAACACAAAAAAAGATTGTTTTAATATTATTTCTAAAAAAATTAAAACAGAAAAAGAAAATATCAAAATGCAAATAAAATAATGTTGATTTTTATTTTTAAGTAACATAATTAAATTAAACAAAATAAAAGAAAATATAAACAAAAAAATCAAATTAAAAGAGAGAGCAAAAAAGCTTACAATAATAGAAACTAAAAATAAAGAAAGAGTACTTAAAAATAAATTTTCAAAATTCTTTTTTGTAAAAAAAAATCTTTTTAAGTATATAAGATTTTTTTTTGTAAATAGTTTAATAATAGAAAATAATAAAATATAGGGTAACATCATTAAAAAACTAAAAAACAATAAAAAAATGGAAAAAATAGGGTGTTTTAATAAAGTAAGATTTAAACCAATATTAAAAAAATTAGAAAAAACAGAGAGATTAAAAGGCAGTAAAATAGAAATTACAAAAAAAAATTTTAGATCTCCTCCGGCAATCACCCCAAACTCCCAAAGTAAATAACAAACAAAAAAAGTTATTGTTACTGACAAAAAAGTATTATATAATAAAGAAAATGAAAAAAACAAAACCAGTTTTATTAAAAACAAACATAAAAAAAGTATTAAAAAAATAAAAATTAATTTATTAGGAATAATTCTTTTTTTTAAATCAAAATAAGTACAAAGAATAATAAAAATTAATAAAACAAAAAAAATCAGAAAATTAAAAATAGAAAACATATTTTTCTAAATTATAAAGTAGCAATGATATTATCTCTATAAGATAATATTTTAGATTTTGCAACAGCTACTAAAGTATTGATATTAATTACTATAATACCTGTTGTGATTACAAGCATCATTCCAAAAACAATTAAGATTAGATATTCAACAGATACTTGAGCTCTTTGATCTAAAATTAATTTTTTCATAGCTACCAAATTAAAATTATTCAACCTCACAAGTTGGTGTTGGTAAAGCAGGTTGAGACATATAATCTCCTCTTTTTGCAACTAAAGAAACTTTGTGTTTTACTCCAGTAGCTAATCCAGAAATATTATCAAAAAAAACAACATTGCCTGTTGTTGCAGGTGGTTTACAATTTGTGGTTATTGATTCGTTTAAAACTAAACAATATTCAGCAACCCCATTTGTTGTAGATCTGTTGTAAGTTACTATAATATTAGTGTCATTACCACCTTGATCTAAACAATTTACTTTAAGAATCATTGGTGGAATAATAGTGCTATCTATTAATTGAGAATGTTGTTGTTCTGATTCATTTACTTTGTCTGTGTTTGATCTGCCTGTTGACATAATTAATGAGATAACAACAACAGCAATAACTAAAACACCACCGATAATTAGCAAATATTCTAAGGCACCTTGTCCTTTGTTTGAATTAATATTTTTTTTCAAAATAAACTCCTGTTTTTATTATTTTTAAAAAATTATTTTTTTCTTAAAAATTAATTTGGAATCCAACTAAAACCAAAAATTGATGATTTTACTTTTTGATTATTTTTTTCAGTAATTATTTGCGCATAATATGAATTTCCACAATTATGTACAATTTCAGTAGTATTTAATCTTAAAACATTTATATCTAAGGTTAAGTCTGTTGGATCTAAAATTAAAGAATCAACACCATCACTATCGATGGTGTGCCCCTCAGCAGACATTATCTTTAACTGGCGATCTCTAAAATCATAAAAAGATAAATGATAAGTACCCCCTTCTCCTAGTGGTCTCCAAGTAAAAGAAATTTTAGAAGTTTTGTTTTGATCTCCATCAAAACTAGGACAATTACTATAAACTGCATTTATTGATACTATTTGAGCAGGTTGCGGAAGATCTGATGCTTGTTGTACTTTATTAGATTGATTTTGGGCAGAATCTCTACTTTGACCACCCATACCAACTAACAAAGCAATTACAATCACCGCAATTAATACCGCACCACCTATTAGCAAAAGATACTCTAAAGCACCTTGTCCTTTTTTTTTTGTGAAGATCAATTACAATTCCTTTTAAAATTAAACTTAGTCAATCCAACTAAATTGATATGCTGATGAAGTAACTTCTTGATTGTTCTTCTCTGTAATTATTTTTACATAGTAAGAATCACCACACTCATGAGCAGAAGTTAAAGTTACATTAACATCAAAAGTTAAGTCATTTGGATCAAGTACTTTTCTTGTACCTGCATCATCGATCTGTAATTCAGTATTGCTAGAATCTAAAACAACCATTTCATTACTTCCGCCTTCGCCAAGTGGTCTCCAACTAACACTAATATTTCCATCACCACATTCATCATATGGAGCTCTTACAGAAACTATTTGAGCTGGTTGTGGAACATCTGTTGCTTGTTGTACTCTATTTGCTTGATCTTGAGCAGTATCTCTACTTTGACCACCCATACCAACTAATAAAGCAATTACAATAACTGCAATTAACACAGCACCACCGATTAACAAAAGGTACTCTAAAGCACCTTGTCCTTTTTTCTTTTTAAACATAAATTTTCCTCCATTAAATAAATTTTATTTTTGTTTTATAAAAAACATTAATATATATTAAGTAAAATACATTTATATATGTTTCTATTTAATTTTTTGAAAAAAAAAGAAGGATTAAAATTAATTAACCCAACTAAACTGGTATTTAGCAGAAACAACTGTTTGATTATTTTTTGTTGTTTCAATTCTTACATAATAAGAATCACCACATTTTTTTACATTTCCAATATTGAAATCAGTAACAGCTAAATTGTTTGGATTTAAAATAATTAGATCATCTGGGCCAGTAGTACCACCACTATTTCCTATTTCATGACCCACATTACCCTCACCAGAACTAGTATTTGGCAAATGTGTAATATTTAGATCTTTATTAGATGAATCAGAAACATATAACCTATGACTTCCTCCTTCACCTAAAGCTCTCCAATTTACTGTTATTGTTGCATCTCCATTCTGTGTACATTCATTATAAGATGCGTCAACAGAAATTATTTGAGCTGGTTGTGGTACATCTGTTGCTGATTGAACTCTATTTGCTTGATCTTGAGCTGTGTCTCTACTTTGACCACCCATACCAACCAATAATGCAATAACAATAACAGTAATTAATACCGCACCACCTATTAACAAAAGATACTCTAAAGCACCTTGTCCTTTTTTCTTTTTAAACATAAGTTTCCCTCCATAAATTAATAAAAAAAATAATATATTAATATTATTACTAATATATTTATATACTTTTCTTTTTTGTAAACTAAACCAATAAAAACAACCACAAACCAATTTAGTTATTACCTTGATAACTTTTATCCTGATAATCTGTAATTTTATTTGCTTGATTTGCAGAAGTCTGTTTTAAATAAAAACCAACAATTAATGAAATTAAAACAACAACTCCCATAATTAATAAAAATTCTAAAGAGATCTGTGCTTTTTGATCTTTAATTATTTTTTCTAGTTTCTGTGTTTTTTTCATATTTTATCACATTAAAAAATTTATACCATAGTAACTAACATCTGATTTAAAATAAATTGAGATATAGAATACACAATATATGCTACTGTAAGCATTATAGGAAAATAAATAAAAGCACCGCTTATTTTTCCATTTCTCATAAGACTTATCATTAATGATGCTGCTGCAACTTCAATCATAACATAAATATCTAATAATAAAATTATAGTTGTCTGTGTTGCTATTGCAATAGCCATAGAAGTTTCATTTGCAATGCCTGATGCTGTTGCAACATTTGTTAAAAACTGTGTAATAACGTTTGTTAATCCAAAAATAAAAGGTGCTATAACTCCTCCTGCAGCAAAAACAAAAATAGTTTGTAAAAGGGTTTTTGTTTGTCTTTCTACTTTTACTCTGTACATATATTTAGTATCATTTGCAATTTCATCTAAAACTTCAGCTAACTGAGCACCAGTTCTTAAACACTCTTGAATAATTGTAACTGTTCTTTTTATTATTTTAGAATCAACTCTTATAGATAAATGAGTTAATGCATCATTTGTTGTATCGCCCATCTCTAATCTTCTTACTACTTCATTAAACTCTACAGAAACTGGTCCAAAATCAGCTGATGCCACTTCTCTTAATGCAAAATCAAAAGAAGTTCCAGCTTTCATAGTATCTGCAATCAATCTTAATGCATCTGGCCAAAATCTTTCAATTGTTTCAATATGTTTTGTATATAAAAATAAAGGGGTACCCACCCCCAAATCCAAAACAACCGTAAAAACCAAAATTGAAAAAATAGAACTTCTAAAAATTAAATAAATTAAGGCACTAAATATTATAGCTATCAAAAAAAATGAAGCAATCCAATATAATGCAGGAACTTTTATTTTTATTGAGTAAAGATATATTTGATATTTATCTAATAATTTCACTTTAATCACATCTATGTTTTTGGTTCTATTACTTTAATATAAAAGGATATAAATCCTAAAATTACAGGAAGTACCACTAAATAAACAACCCCTAATAATTCTGCACTTAAAACCCCTGGTAAAAACAATTCGCCACCTTGACCAATTGGCGCATTTGCTATTGCTGATAAAACTGCTAAAAACACCGGCAAAACAATAGCTACAAATATAAAAATAATTCCAAAAAAATTCATTTTTTCTCCAAACTGTTTAGCAGACTCTAAAAGATCAAAAGATACTGTTTCTGCAACTCCATCAATACTTTGTGCTAAATTTCCACCAGTATTTAATGTTCTTATTATATGAAACAAAGCAATATTGAAATTTTTGGATTGACTTCTTAATGCAGTATGTCTTAATGCTGTTTTTGTATCAGTCCCGTTCTCTATTTCAATTATTGTTCTACTAAGCTCGTCAGCTAATAAACCATAATCGTTTTTTGCAATAGATTGTAGAGTTTTATATAATCCAATACCTGCTTGTAATTCGGTAGACAGGTGTCTTAAAGCATATGGCAATTCAGTATCTATTTGAGCTCCTCTTTGCTTTGCTTTCTGCATTGGCAAAATATATGAAAATATAAAAATAGAAAATAGAAAAATTGCTAAAGCAATAAATGGAAGAACTATTAAAAATAATGGATTAATAACAGTTAAAATAATAAATAATAAAAAAGATAAAAAAACAGTAACTAACATAGAAAACAAAACTGCTAAAACCAAATGTTGTACTAATGTTCTTTTAATATTTGCAGAATAAAGATAAAAAGAAATCTTTTTGCCTATACTTTGCTTAAGCATGTATTTTACAATTGTGTTTATAAATCCTTGAAAAGGTTTATATAATTTCACTATTTTTTTGTCTATAACAGATTCTGAACCTTCCATTAGCTTTGCTTCAGTGTCTATATTTAATTTTGTTAATTTTCCTTCAGAAATAATATCTCTTAATTCTTTTAAATGAGATTCTGAAACTGGGCCTGTTATGCCTTTAGATTTGTCTTTTTGTTTTAGTTTGTTTACTATACTATCAACAGCATCTAGATCTATATTACTGCTGTTATCTTTAGATTTAGACATCTCTTTTTTTAATAATTCTAATTGTTTATCATTTACTTCTGTCATTAACAATCAATTTATAATTATGATTTTCTATCAAGATACTCATGTTGAATAGTTTCTGACACATCGTCAAGAGCATGTATATTCTTAGTAACTAAATCATTTAAAATACTTATTCTTTTTGTCAAAATATTCTTTATATCCTGATCTGTATAATTCGTATATGTTTTTATCATTTCAAAAAACTTTATAGGTGCCTCTGTTCTTTTTAAAGAATCTGTGTTTGGATCCCATTTAAAAATAATATCTGCCTTTGGATCATTATCTAAAACACCACTAATCTCAGCAATATTTACTATTCTTCTTACCATTCCTTTACTAGTGTTTAATCTTTTCTGAACAACTATAAAATCTAGACCGGCAAGCATCATCAAAGGCACTTCCATTGGGGGGGACGTTATTCTTACTAATGTTTCTCTAGGAGAGTTCGCGTGAATTGTACCCATACAACCATCGTGGCCGGTATTCATAGCAGTAAATAAAGATAAAGCTTCTGTGTGTCTAATTTCACCAACTATTACTCTATCAGGTCTCATTCTTAAACTGTTTTTTACTAAAACATCTAATGTTAGTTCACCTTTACCTTCTAAGCCAGGTGGTCGTCCTTCAAACCTAATTACTTGTTTTATAGGTAATTTTAGCTCAGCAGTGTCTTCAATAGTTAATACACGATTAGAATCTGGAATGAAGTTTGCTAAAACATTTAATAAAGTAGTTTTTCCTGAACCTGTTCCACCAGATATAACTATGTTTGCTGGTTTTGACCCAAACCCATCAACAATACACCATAAAAATCCAGCAACTTCTAAGTTAATTGTACGAAATTTAATTAGATCTACAATAGTGTAAGGGTCAGCTTTAAATTTTCTAATAGTGATTGTTGCCCCATCAATGGATGCTGGATGAATTGTTGCATTTACTCTAGAACCATCTGGAAGTCTTGCATCTAATAAAGGATTAGAAATATCAACTCTTCTTCCTAAGATTCTTGAAATTTTATCAATAATTTCTAAGATCCCATCATCAGAATAAAATACAACATTACTAGTCATCATACCATAATCTCTATGATAAACATAAGTTGGTTTATTTGGACCAACGATCATAATTTCTTCTAACTTGTCATCTTGTAATAATGGTTCAATTTGACCAAAACCAACCATTTCTTTTACAACTGCCCCTGCATAAAAATCAAACATGTGCTTTGGAACATTTATTTCAGGTGCATTTTCTAAAATATCTAAAATTTTTTGATAATAAATGTTTTTTCTTTGTAAAGGATCTCTGATCTTATAAGGATCTATTGTAATTAATCTTGTTGCTGCTTCCTTTAAGGTATTAATTATTAATTTCTGACTTGCTGTTGGTTTTGGGGTTGGAATTTTATAATGATAAAGTGCTTGATTTTCAATTCTATAAATCTCAACATCACCATACTTTGTAACTAAATGAGAATTTTCGGCCCATACTTTTTCAAAATTAGGTTTATCTTTTTTAGTCTCTATTTTTTCAACATCTATTTTTCCAGAATTAACAGATCTATCAATTGTTTCTTTTATATTCTCATCAAAGACAGAATCTTCCTTAGATGCTAGTTTTGATTCTTGGTGAGATTCCTTAAAATTTAAATCAGAATCTTTATTTTGCTCTGTTTGGACTTTATTAATATCAGAATATGGTTGCTTATTAGATTTGTTTGAAAAAGCATCTTTTAAAGAATCTAATTCTAAGAAACTATCTGATTTAGACTGATTATTATTTTTTGTGTTGGAAATATTTTCTTCAGTTATAGATTTTTCAGAAGAAAGATCTTGTGTTTTTTGTTTATCTGGTTGAGACCAATCCATCTGCTTTTTTTCTAATTTAACTTCTTCTGGTTTATTCTCTTTAGCTTTGTTTAATTGAGATTTTAATTCATCTATATATGATGCCATTTTTATTCACCATCTTTTTTTAAATTTAATAATATTAATTGAGAAATTAATGCTTCTAATTGTATTCGATCATTTGCACCTTGAACAATTCTATAATTATATTCTGCAATTTTATCAATTATTTTTACTTTGCCTTCCACAGAAAGTTTTTCTTCTGGGTAAGAAATTATTTTTTTGTAAATCTGACTTATTATGTCTTCACCAGATAAACCATGTTCAAATAAAAGATTTTCTAAGTAAGACCTAGAGGTTAAAAAATCACCAGCAAGAGAAGAATCGATAAGATTCATTACATCTTTTGGTTGAGCTGTGTTAGAAACATCATAAATTTCTTTTTCTGTTATTTTTTCACTAGTTGATGCTGCTGCTTGTAATAGATTAATAGCTGTTCTTAGATCTCCTTCTGAGATGTCATTAATAGCATTTAGTGCAGGATCATCTATCTCTACATTTTCTTCTTTTGCAATAAATAATAATCTTTTTTTAACATCCTCATTAGTTAATGGTTTAAACTTAAATAAAGAACATCTGCTTTGAATAGGAGCAATTAATTTAGAAGAATAATTAGCATTTAAAATAAACCTAACAGTTCCAGTGTATTTTTCCATAGTTCTTCTTAAAGCTTGCTGAGCTTCTGTAGTTAATGCATCAGCCTCATCTAAAAAAATTATTTTAAAATCAGAGGTTAAGGCTATTGTTCTTGCAAAATCCTTTATTGCACCTCTTACTACATTAATACCTCTTTCATCACTAGCATTTAATTCTAAAAAATCTTGTGAAAATCCCTCTCCAAACAACTCCTTTGCCAAAGCAACAGCACAACAGGTTTTTCCAACACCAGGTGGTCCTGAAAAAAGAAGGTTTGGTAATGATCTTTTTTCCACATATTTTTTAAGTTTAGTAATAATTTGATCTTGCCCACTAATGTTTTCTAATCTACTAGGTCTATATTTCTCTGTCCAGGGCATAAAGTTTGTATTTGTTGACATGTTATTAAGAACTCCTATAAATATATTATTACATAAATAAATTACCAATATATTTAAATTACTTGTTATATTGAAATCAAATCTATTAAAAAAACATATTACACAATAAATATATATAAAATTTGGTGAAAAGATATGAAAGAGAAGAAAAACATTTTTTTTATAATAATATTATCAATAATAACCTTTTTAATTTCACAAATACTGGTTTACTTTATTTCTAAAGAGAATTTTTTGAAAAGTCCAATGTATGTATTATTACCAATAGTTGGATTTTTTGGAACTTATTTTCTTACAAAATATTTTTTAGAATTTGCAAAAATTAAAAAATTGACTTTTTTAATTGTTTTTGTAGTTATGGGGTTTTTTATTTATTATTTTGTACTTTTTATTTATTATTATCAGATCTATGTTGTATTAAATAATGTAGCTTTCTTAAAAACACTAGAAATATTAAACAAAGGTTTTTTTAAAACACTATTAGATTCTGCCTATTTAGAGTTTTTATTTAGTGCAATTATAGGTTTGATATTTTCTAAAAAATAAAACCATTTTTTGTAAATGAAAAAAATATTTATTAAAACATTTGGTTGTACACTAAACCAAAAGGACAGTGAAGAGATTATTGGAAATCTCTCTTCTTTTTCTGATGAAAAAAAAATTACAGAAGCAGATCTTATTATAATTAACACCTGTGGTGTAAAAGAACAAACAGAACAAAAAATATTAAAATATTTAAGAGAAATTAAAAAGAAAGGAATAAAGGAAGAAAAAATAATTATTACGGGGTGTTTGGTTACAATTAATGATTTTGGTCTTAAAGAAATCTTGCCAAATGCCAAATACTTTAAAGTTGAAGAAAAAGAAAAACTAAAAGAATTAATAAACAGTAAACAAAAAGAGAACTATAAAAACACAGAAACCATAATAATCTCTAATGGCTGTCTTGGTGCTTGTAGCTATTGTGCGGTTAAGTTTGCTAGAGGAACTTTGAAGAGTAAAAATATTTTAGAAATAAAAAAAGAAGTAACCAAAACTATAGAAAATAACACAAAAGAAATATTGTTAACTTCTCAAGATACTGGATGTTATGGCTTTGATATAAATACAAACATTGTAGAACTACTTAAAGAAATTATAAAAATACCAGGAGATTTCAAGATTAGACTTGGTATGGCTAATCCTAAATATTTATTAAAATATAAAGAAGAGATATCTAAAATACTTAATTCTAAAAAAATGTATAAATTCTTACATATCCCTATTCAGAGTGGAAACGACGAGATACTTAAAAAAATGAATAGACCATATACAGTTAAAGAATGTGAAGAACTTATAACTTATTTTAAAAAAAAACATAAAGAACTTACATTATCAACAGATGTTATTGTTGGTTTTCCAACAGAAAGCGAAGAACAGTTTAAAGACACTTTGACTATTATTAAAAAACTTAAGTTTGATATTGTAAATATCTCTAGGTTTGGGCAAAGAAAAAATATTGAAGCAAATAAATATCCAAATCTACCTGGAAGCATAAAAAAAAAGAGATCTAGGGAGACAACTATTCTTTGTAAAAAAATAGCATTAGAAAATAATTTAAAATACTTAAATAAAATAAAAACAGTTAGAGTAGTGGGTTTTAATAACAAAGACACAATATGCAGAACAAAAGAATATAAACAAGTAATATTAGTAAATAAAAAAGAAAAAATAGGCAAAACACTTGATATATTAATAACAAATGCCAAAGAACATTACTTACTAGGAAGTAAAATAGAAAAACAAAACTTAAAAAGAACAGATCTTTTGAAAAAAGAATAAAAACTGCACAAAAAGTTAATTATTTAAAAAGAATTACTTGTAAAGTATATATAAAGATAAAAACAAAGGGTAGAAAAATGGGTTTAGATATTATATTATCACTAAAAAAATATTTGCAGAATATAAAGGTTATATTCTCTATAAGTTTATTATTGATATTTGTATTATTTTTAATAAACCCTTTATTTAGTTTATTTGGAGGAAGTTTAAACATATCTTATAATATATTAAATCAAGATCCATTTACGCTCTTATTAATTATGGTAGCAATAGCAGTTTTTATTGTTGCATTTACATTCTTTCAAACAATTATTGTGTTTAGGGTAGAGAATGAATACGAATTTGATAAAAAACAATCTAAAGAAATAAAGGAACCATTCTTTGAATTATTAAAATTCAATCTTATTTTTTATTTATTATTATTTATTATTATTTGTTTTTTATATGATGTTGGTTTATTAGAAAATATTTTAATAAATATTATACTTCTTTTTGTGAGTGTTATATTTTGGTTTATGCCCCAAATTATAATTATGGAAAAAGAAAAAACAGAAAGAGCACTAATAATTAATTTTAATTATCTTAAAAAAAATGCAATATTATTAGTTTATTTGTTTGTAACAGCATTTATTTTAACATTAATAACATACTTTCTAGATGTTATTTTTGGGTTATTAGGTGGTACAATAATATCAAGTTTGTTTTTTGTATTATTTGTAATTCCTTTTATTGAGATTTTAAAAACAGAAGTGTATCTTGATAAATATAAATTATTAAAACCAAATTGGTAAGTGAAAAAATATGCCTGCAATAGATAAAATAGATAAATATATAATTGAACAACTAACAGTAAACGGGAGAGCGTCATTTGCAAATATAGCAAAAGATATTAATCTTACTGATGTTGCAATTAAAAAAAGACTTGATCGATTGATGCAAAAAGGGATAATTAAAGCAATAAGTGCAGAAATTGACTATGAAATACTTGGATTTACAGAAAAAGCAGAAATGTTAATTACTATAGATCCATCTAAACAAAATGAAATTATAAAAAAATTAAAAGATATTGAAGATGTTAAAGAAGTTTTAGAAGTAACTGGAGAATATAATATTATTGTTAGAATAATGGCAATAGATAAAACAGATCTAAAGCAATTACTGGATAATATTTTTAAAATAGATGGCATAACAAAAATAAGTATTCTAACACTATTAAAAGAACACAAAAACAGTAAAAATCTTCCAGGGAAAATATTACAAACCACTTTTTAAAAATTAACTTTTTTTAGTTAATATTTTTTTTATATGCCTTTAAAAAAAACTATTTGATTAATAATGAATTTGATAATTTCAGAAAAAGCAATTGCAGGAAAAAGAATTGCAAGCATACTTTCTAAAAATAAATTTGAAACAAATCATGAGAACGGAGTAAATGTTTTTTCATTTACAAAAGATAAAAAAAATTATTTAGTGATTCCATTAAGAGGACATATTAATGGAGTTGATTTTGTAGAAGGAGATAGTTATTGGAGCACCAATAATTTAGATGTTCTTGCAAAAAAAGCATTAAGATACATACCTAAAGAAAAAGCTATAATCTCAACACTTAAAAAAAAAAGAGAACTTGAAAAAGTTATAATAGCAACAGATGCAGATAGGGAAGGAGAAGCAATAGGAGTAGAAGCATATACTTATGTTTCTGAAAAAAACACTAAATTTGATTTGAAAAGAGCATATTTTAGTGCACTTACAGAAAAAGAAATTAATGATTCTTTTCAAGAAGAAAAATTGAGAAAAGTTGATTTTAACTATGCAGATTCTGTTTTTACAAGAGAAGAAATAGATCTACTTTGGGGTGCCATACTTACTAGATATTTGTCAGTTACTGCAAACAGAAAAGGGAAACTGTTTTTGTCCGCAGGCAGAGTTCAGACACCTTTATTAAATTTTATTGTTGAAAGGGAACTAGAAAGAGAAAAATTTGTGCCAGAAAAATATATAGAATTAGAACTTACTTTTTTAAAAGAAAAAATTAAATTTGTTGGGTCCCATAAAGACGGAAAAATATTTGATCTTAAAAAAGCTATAGAGATCTTTGAAAAAATCAAAGACGAGAAAACAGGAATAGTAAAAACAATTAACAAAAAAGAAAAAAACCTTAAAAGACCAGCTCCTTTTAACACTACTAGTTTTTTAAGAGCCTCTGCTGCTATTGGCATAAACACTAATCAAGCTATGAATATTGCAGAAAGTCTTTATCAACAAGGATATATTAGTTATCCAAGAACAGATAACACTGTTTATCCACAAAGTATTAATTTTTTAGAAATATTAAAAACATTATCTTTATGTCCTGAGACAGATATTAAAAAAATAATAAAAGAAATAGAATCTAAACCAATTAACCCATCAAGAGGAGCAAAAGAAACAACAGATCACCCCCCTATTTATCCAGTATCTTATTCCTCAAAAATAACTGGCTTAGAAAAAAAAGTATATGATCTTATTGTTAGAAGATTTCTTGCAACATTGTATATTGATGCAAAAACAGAAAATATCTCAGCAATAATTGAAGTAAAAAAAGAACCATTTGTAGTAACTGGTCAAAGAATTATAGAAATTGGTTGGAAAAAAATATATATTTATTCAAAAATTAATGAAGTGATATTACCTAATCTAAAAATAGGCGAAATTGTAGATATTGTAGATAATCAAAAATATCAAAAAGAGACAACCCCTCCAGACCATTATACAGAAGGCGGTTTAATTAAATTAATGGAAGATCAAAATCTAGGAACAAAATCCACAAGACCTGTAATTATTAAAAAATTAAGAGATAGAGGGTATGTTCAAGGAAATAAAAGTATATCTGCAACCAATATTGCAATAGCTGTTTGCTCTGTACTAAACAAACATTGTCAGCTAATTACAAAACCAAAACTAACAGCAATGATTGAAGGAGAGATGGATGTTGTTGCTGCTGGTAAAAAAAAGAAAACAGAGGTTGTTGATGAAACTAGAGACATATTATTAGATATTGTAAAAATATTAGTAAAAGAAAGACAAGAAATCTCTCAAGAGTTAAGAACAGCAACAAGATATGATAATACCCTTGGAAAATGTGTTCTTTGTGGAAAAGATTTAATTGTTAGAATAAGTAGAAATAATAAACAATTTGCAGCCTGTTCAGGGTATCCTAATTGTAAAAACACATTTCCTTTGCCTCAGAAATATAAAGTTGAAGGAACAGGAAAAGTTTGTGAGGAGTGTAAATATCCAATAATTAAAATACTAAGTAAACGTGGTGGAGTAGAAGTTTGCTTAAATCATAAATGTAAATTAAGAATTGAACAACAAAAAGAATATGAAGCAAGAGTAAAAGAAAGAGAAAAAGCAAAAGTCGAAAAAGCAAATGCAAAAGCAATAAAAGATGCAGAAAAAATAAAACTTAAAGAAAAAAAAGCAGAAGATAAAAAACAAATAAAAAAAGAAAAACCAGCAGTAAAAAAAACTATTAAAAAAAAATCAACATGAAAATAAACATTGCAGTAGTACAATTTAAAATAAATCAATTCCTACCAGAAACTAATTTAAAAAAAGCAGAAATATTTATCAAAAAGGCGGCAGATCAAAATGCAAAAATAATTGTTTTTCCAGAAGATTTTATTACTGGCCCAACTATGGGAAATGACGAGTTTGTAGATCATAAAAGATTATTCGTTGCCTATTTTCAAAAATTGGCAAAAAAATACAAAATAGATATTGTTCCTGGATCTATAATTGAAAAAGAAAATACAGGAATTTATAATGTGACATATTATATTGATTCAAAAGGAAAAATAAAATCAAGATACAAAAAAATAAATCTTTGGTTACCTGAAAGAAAATATCTCACACCAGGAAATCAAATTTCTGTATTTAATACAAAATATGGAAAAATCGGATTAATTATTTGTTGGGATTTGATATTTCCAGAAATATTTAGAAAAATGGTTAAAAAAGGCGCAAATATCATTATTTGTCCAAGCCATTGGTCTGCAGGAGATGCAGGCAAAGGAATAAAAGAAGATGCAAATGCAGAAATAAAATCTGTAGATTCTATATGTGTTGCTCGCGCTTTTGAAAATGAAATCATTTTTGTTTTTTGTAATGCAGCTGGAGAATTTAAATATAATAAAATAAAGGATTCGCTAATTGGGCATTCACAAATCACTATTCCATTTAAAGGTGCAATAAAAAAATTAAGTCATAATAAAGAAGAAATGTTTATTCAAGAAATAGACACAAATATATTAAAAATTGCAGAAACTGCTTACAAAATAAGAAAAGATCTAAAAAATAGAATTTTATAATTAAAAAACACTACTTAAAATTAATAAAAAAAGAAAAATTAATAAAAATATTTACACAAAACTTTTAATTATTTTCAAACCTATTTCTTATATTAGTAGTTATTTATAAATAAATATTCTATAATATATATTGAGTGATTAGAAAAATGGAAAAAGCATATTTAACAGTAAAAGAAATAGATATTTCAGATGTAGGAAAAGGGATTGCAAAAATAGATCCTGTTGTTTTTGAAAAACTTGGGTTAACTACTGGAGATACCATAAAGATACAAGGAATAAAAACAACTAAATCTGCAATTGCTTATGCAATTAAAGGGAAAATCTCTGACACTGGGCTTAATTCCATATGCCTTGATGCAACCTTAAGATTTAATGCAGGAACAAAAATAGATGAAGAAGTAACTATTGAAAAAACTGTTTGTCAGATTGCAAATAGTATAACACTTTCTCCTTCTGATGAAAGTTCTGATCTTAAAAGACAAGACGTCTTAGCATATATTAAAGATAGATTATTAAATAAAAATATTATTGAACAAAATACAGTAATCATACCAGGAATAAAAATGGTTACTAAAACTGGAGAACAAAGAGATCTACAATTAACAGTAATAAAAACATTACCTAAAGGAGCAGTAATGATCACACCAGAAACAAAAATAACAATTACTGATAAACCAGAAGAAGCAAATAAACTAGGAATCACTTATGATGATATTGGTGGATTAAAAAAAGAAATAGAAAGTATTAGAGAAATGGTAGAACTCCCAATAAAAAGACCAGAAATTTTTAAAAAATTAGGAATATCTGCACCAAAGGGTATTTTACTTTATGGACCACCAGGAACTGGAAAAACATTATTAGCAAAAGCAGTAGCTAGTGAAACAGATTCTAATTTTCAAATAATTAATGGGCCAGAAATAGTTAGTGGAGTTTATGGGCAATCAGAAGAAAATCTGCGAAAAATATTTAAAGAAGCAGAAGAAAAAGCACCAAGCATAATATTTATTGATGAGATTGATGCAATAGCCCCTAAAAGAGAAAACATTCATGGAGAAACAGAAAAAAGAATTGTTGCACAATTATTAACATTAATGGATGGGTTAAAAACAAGAGGGGATGTTGTTGTTATTGGTGCAACAAACATTCCTGATTCCTTAGATCCTGCTCTTAGAAGACCAGGAAGATTTGATAGAGAGATAGAGATTAACATACCAACAAAAGATGCTAGAAAAGAAATATTATTGGTGCATACTAGAGGGATGCCTTTAGTAAATGTAAATCTAGATAAGATAATTGAATACACTAATGGCTTTTCTGGTGCTGATATTTCCGCACTTTGTAAAGAAGCAGCACTAAAAGCACTAAAAAGATTAATACCGTTAATTAATAAGGAAACAGGAAATCATTTATCAAAAGAGATAATGGATAAACTAATTATAACACAAGAAGATTTTTCAGATGCACTAAATGTTGTTGAACCATCTGCTATAAGAGAAATTATGGTTACAATTCCAAATACAAAATGGGATGCTGTTGGTGGTTTAGAAAATATTAAACAAGAACTTAAAGAAATGATAGAATGGCCTATGAAACACAAAACATTGTTTGAAGATGTTGGGGTTCAAGCACCAAGAGGGGTTTTACTTTATGGGCTTCCAGGAACAGGAAAAACACTACTAGCAAAAGCCATTGCTACTGAAGCAAATGCCAATTTTATTTCTGTAAAAGGACCTGAAATTTATAATAAATGGGTTGGAGAATCAGAAAAAAAGATAAGAGATATTTTTAAAAAAGCAAGACAACTAGCGCCAAGTATTATATTTATTGATGAGATAGACTCTATTACAGGAACAAGATATGGAGAAATAGGCAACGAGGCAAAAAATAATGTAGTTGCACAACTATTAACAGAAATTGATGGAGTTTCTAATCTTAAGGATATAGTTATTATTGGTGCAACAAATAGAATAGATATGGTAGACTCTGCATTTTTAAGACCAGGCAGATTTGAAAAAATATTATTAGTCCCTTTACCAGATCTAAAAACCAGAGAAAAAATATTTGAAGTATATATTAATAAGATGAATGTGGATTCCCAAATAAAAATATCACAACTAGCTAAAGAAACAGAAGGGTTTTCTGGTGCTGATATTGAAGCAATATGTAGAGAAGCAGGACTTTCTGAAATAAGAACAATTGTAGAAAAAACAGAAAAAAATAAAAAACTAAAAACAAAACCAATAGTTTCAAAAACTGCTTTCTTAAAAGCTATTGAAAAATTTAAAAAGAAAAATGAAAAAACAGAAAAAACAGATTCTGCAATTAGTTAGACATTTATGCAGATCTTTTTTTATTTTCTTTTTTTGCTTTCTTAATTTGCTTTATTCTTTGTTTTTGTCTTGTTAGTAAAATTGCTTTCTTTTTTTGCTGTTCGCTAGTTATTGTGCTTTTTGTTTTTGGTTTTGATTTGTTTTGCATTAAAGACTTTGCTAAATCTCCAAATGATTCTCTTAAATCTTTACTTATTTGTGTAGAGTTATTTGGTTTTTTTGAATTTGCAAATTTATTCAGGGTAGGTTTTTTTGGTTTCCTTACTGCAGGTCTTTTTATAGGACCTTTAAATAATGGCATTTACTATCACTCCTTTGTTTAAAATAAGTTATAAACTATTTTTTTTCGTTTTTTTATCTGTATTAAAGTCATTTTGACCATTTATTTTTTCTGGCAAAAATAAGGAATTTCCTAACATGTAACTTTCGATTATTAGATTCTTTATATCTAAGATTGTATAATTATCAGTAATAAAAATATTTATATTTGTAAGCCCGTCAGAATTTTTTTCAAAAACAGATTGTAATCTTATTAAAAAATAAGGATCTATATTTTTGGCTTTAACAAACAACTTTTTTAGATCATTAGATAAAAAAGAATCAATTTCCTCTTCTGTCCAATTTTCATTTATGTCTGGGGAAGTTAAGGAAAGTTCTTTCTTTATTTTTTCTGATTTATAACCATTAATTAGATATGTACTTTTATAACTCAAAATAGGATTAACAGAGTTAGTAGAATCATTTGCAATAGAATAAAAATCAGAAAAAATTATTCCAAAAGTAGTTGCGTTTCTAAGTCCGTATTTCTTAATATTATTTCTAAGTTCAACCCAATCAATTAAAGGCATATTATTTAATAATTTTTTAGATTTGCTTAGATCATTTGAAAACAAAGTTTTTTGAATAGAAGATTTTTCAAAAGAAAAAGAGGATTGTTCATATTTACTTTTTATGAATTTTAAAAATGGACCTCTTTCTTTTGCAAGCTCAGTGGATTTTAGCTTTGCATAGTAGGATATAAAATTAGATAGAGTTTCTGCAAAAAAGATCGCATCATCACTATTATAGGAAATATTTAGTTTAGATAAAAGAGTAGCAAAACCAGTTATAGACAAATAGATCTGCCTATAATCTTTTGCCGCTTGCATATATTCATCATTAATATAATTAGAAGAATCAATAAGATTATCTAAAAATTCTACAGAATCCCAAATAATTGCTTTTAGTTTTTGCCAATCAAAAGTTTTAGCATCTCCTAAAATATTTACTAATTTTGAAACATCAATTACCCCCGAGAGAAAACCACTTTTGTCAATTACTGGTTGATAACCGACAGAAGAAATTGAAAAAATTTTTTGTTCTAAAGAGATTGGGTTTTTTTTAGACATCAGATCTACAAAGACAAGATTTATTTTTTCCCCAATAGCTATTTTTGAACAAATTAGATCAAAAATTATTGAAGGAGTTATTTTTTGATTACCAAAAACAGTCTCAATAACATAGTCTTCATTATTCATATAGTTTTCAACAAATCTATTTGGAACTAAAATTGTGAAATTATCAGAGGTTTCTGAAAAATTATAATTAATTAAAGAGATTATATCTGGATGTTCAATAGATATAGAAAAAACATTACTAGATGTTTTTATAGAGTACCCAATCATAGCCTTTGCAGATCTAAATAAATTTGCAACTTTAATAGGTCCACAAGCATTTTCATTAATAGATTTTATTTTTTCTTTTTGAGATCTTATTTTACTTAAATCAATTGATATTGAGAGACCTTGTTTTTGAAGCTTACTAGATAAAGACAAATTATCAAAAATAGACTCTAAGGTATCCTCAATATGAAAAGAAAATGTGGAGGAAAAATAATGATTTTTTGAAATACTTTTTAAAATCTTTGAACTTGGGTAAAATAAACCCTCTCTTATATAATCAAAAATATTTTTGTTTATTTTTTCATGGGTGTTATTCTGTAATTCATTTAATTGACTATTTAAATTTATTAAATAAGAAGAAATATTTTCAGAATCATTTAAATTCAAAAGAAATTTTAATATGTTTTCTTTAAGCTCCTGATCTATTAAAGAATGATCAGGTTTTGATTTCTTAAAAATATATGCTTGTAAGAGATCTTTTTGATTTTCTTTAAATAAAACCTCTTTTATAATATCATCTAATTTTTCAAAAGAAATAGACTCTGAAAAACTAGCATTAACTTTATCAACTATTAAAAAAGAAAGTTTTTCTGCAAGATTTAAATTTGGTGAACCAATAGTACACATATTTTCAAATAATAAAATAGTTAATTTTTCTTTAGAAAATATTTCTTTTTCATTTGAATTGCTTATTATTGTATTTACAAAAACCATAATTAATCTCTCTTTTTAAAAATATTAACGTAAAATATATCTTTTGTCCTCTTTTGATAATTGTGAAAAAATTGTTTTAGAATCATCAGGATATTCTTTTATAGTATTGGTGTTCATGAAATCTTGGACAAGAACCTTTTGCTCAGGAACATAAGTTAATAAAATATTAAAATTCTCCAAAGTTAGTTCTGGGTGAGTGGTAACTCTAAACTCATGAGCTATGTTGGAATTTAGGATTAAATTAATAGACTCTTTGATGTTTTCAACAGGAACAAAAGTATATTTATCATAATTTTCAAAAGAATCTTTTAAATCCATAGCAATATAATCAACCAAATTTTCAGAAATTATTTGTTTTAATACTTTTGGATTTGAACCATTTGTGTCTAATTTTATTAGATAACCTTTTGTTTTTATCTCTCTAATAAAAGAAATAAGAGAATCGCCATATATTGTTGGTTCTCCACCACTAACAACAACCGCATCAATTAAGCCAACACGTTTGTTTAAAAATTCTTTAAGTTCTTCTAGGGGAAGATCAGGAGTGGTGTCCAATAGTTCTTTACAAACTAGTTGTTTATTATAACAAAAACCACAAAAAAAATTACACCCTTTTAAAAAAATAGCACAAGATATCTTGTCAGGATAATCTATTGTGCTAAATTTTTCTATTGCACCTATTCTTAATTCCATGTTAATTACTTCTTATCTGTATTAAATAATTTTCTATCATGAAACTCTGCTTGTTTACCATAATTCCATGCATCTACTCTTCTTACATATCCTACTACTCTAGAAAAAATTTCACATTTTTGTCTTTTTGCTTTTAATTCTTCTATATTTGCTTCCATTTACTTTTCCTCCTTTTCTATATACCCTATTTCTTTATCACAAAGTGGGCAATATTCATGCTCTCCAAAAATATATCCGTGTTTTGGACAAATTGAAAATGTTGGACTAAATGTAAAGTATGGTAATTTGTAATTTTTAGAGATTTTTTTTATTAATGATTTTATTGCTTCTCTAGAAGGTTTTTTTTCACCAATAAAAAAATGAAGAACTGTTCCACCAGTGTACTTACATTGTAAATCGTCTTGTAAATCCAAGACATCAAAAATATCTGTTGTATAATTTACTGGTAATTGTGTTGAATTTGTATAATATGGCTGAGCACCTTGTTGATAATTTTCTTCATTAGCAACAATTATTGAAGGATGCTCTTTTTTATCATAAGTTGCAAATCTATAAGTAGTACTCTCTCCTGGAGTTGCTTCTAGATTATATAAATTTCCTGTATCTTCTTGATATTTTTGTATTCTATCTCTCATAAAATCCATAACTTCAATAGCAAAAGCCTGACCTTTTTCTGTATATATGCCTTCACCTAAAAAATTAACAGCAGATTCGTTCATACCAAGTAGACCAATAGTAGAAAAATGATTTTTCCAATAAGATCCAAATCTATCATGTATCTGTGAAAGATTGTATTTAGAATAAGGGTATAGTCCATCCTCTGTATACTTTTCAACAATCTTTCTTTTTAGATCTAATGATTTTTTAGCAAGATCCATTAAATAACCAAGTCTTTCAAAATACTCTTCTTTTGTTTTTGCAAGATAACCTATCTGTGCAAGGTTAATTGTTACAACACCAATAGATCCTGTTAGAGGATTAGATCCAAATAACCCTCCTCCTCTTTTTTGAAGCTCACGATTATCTAATCTTAATCTACAACACATACTTCTAGCATCTTCTGGTTTCATATCAGAATTTACAAAGTTTGCAAAATAAGGGGTACCATATTTTATGGTTAGATCAATTATTTTATTTGCAAGATCACTATCCCAATTAAAGTCACTAGTAACATTTATTGTAGGTATTGGAAATGAAAACATGTTTCCTCCAGCATCACCTTCATAAAAAATTTCTAAAATTGCTTTATTAAACATATCAACTTGTTCTTGGAATTCCCCATAGGTTTTGTCCATAGGTTTTCCTGCAATTATTACTGATTCGTTTTTTAGAGTTGATGGTATTGTTAGATCTAAGGTTATATTTGAAAATGGAGTTTGATATCCAACCCTTGTTGGAACATTCATATTATAAATAAATTTTTCAAGATCTGCCTTTACTCTTTTATAATCCAGATTATCATAAAAAATAAAAGGAGCTAAAAGAGTATCAAAATTACTAAAAGCTTGAGCACCTGCTGCTTCTCCTTGAAGAGTATAAATGAAATTAACTATTTGACCTAATGCAATATCAAAATGTTTTGGAGCAGATGCAACAATTTTACCAAGACCTCCCTTAAAACCATTTCTTAATAAAAATTGTAGATCCCAACCTACACAATAAGGTCCTAATGTGCTTAGATCGTGTATATGTAATTGCCTTTTTTCGTGTGCTTCCTTTATTTCTGGAGGATATATTTTTTTTATCCAATAATCAGAAATTATTTTAGTAGATAAATAATTATTTAGACCTTGTAATGAATAATCCATATTGCTATTTTCTTTTACTTGCCAATCAGAAATGTTTATGTAACTTTCAACAGCATTAACACTATCTATTAATTTAGAAAATTGCCTAAAATCATCATGTTGTTTTCTATAAATAACATAAGCTTTTACTAATTTAGTTAATCCTTCTTTAATTAAAACATCTTCAATAATATTTTGAATATCATCAATCTTAGGTAAAATCTTTTTATTAAAATATTCATTAACTAAAACAGTATCAACTTTTTTAGTAATAAAATCAGCAAGATCTATATCAGGATTCTCAATTGCATCAAGTGCTTTTAATATTGCTAATTTGATTTTATAAATATTATAAGTGATTTTTTCATCTTTTCTGTTGAGTATGTATTTGGGATTTATATTTGATCACATTATATTTCTTTTTTTAAAAAAAGTATAATTAATAGAAGGTCAATCATTTTATAAGTGGTTTTGTTTGTTTTACTAACTTATGTATAAATTAGAAAAAAGCTAGAAAATATAAAAGGTTAGAAGAAAAAAAGATCTAAAAAATAAATTTATGTATAAATAAAACAAGCCAAAATAACACTTGTTTAATATAATTTATTAAAAAAACTAAAAAACTAGAAAAAAAAAGAGTCAAAAAGGTTTGAAAAACAAAGCACTTTTTCGGCTTAAAACAATAAGATTATAAAGAAAATAGAGCTATTATTATTTATATGTCAGAAATACTATTAAAAAAATTCAAAAATGAACTAAATATTATGGGTTATAGTCAAAGAACTATTGATACATATATGATATATTTAAATATGTTTTATGAATATGTTAAAAAAGATCTAGATAAAATAAATGATGATGATATTATAAATTTTTTATCATATTTAAAAACAGAAAAAAAAGTAGGATCTGCAACACTTAATCTTGTACTTTCTGCTATTAAACATTTTTATATTGAATTTTTAAAAAGTAATATTTTAATAAATATAAAACTGCCAAAAAAAGCTAAGAAAATACCAATTGTCTTAACACCTAAAGAAATTAAAGAACTTATTTCTGTTATAGATAATACTAGAAATAAACTAATAGTAGAATTTATGTTTTCAACAGGTGTTAGAATATCAGAATGTGTAAATATGAAAATAAGTAATTTAAATTTTGATGAGTTTACTGGTAATGTTATTAGTGGAAAAGGAAATAAGGATAGAATAATTATTCTTTCTAAAAAATGGGTAGAAGATTATAAAACATATTTAGAAAATAGAAAAATAAAATCAGAATATTTATTTTGTAATAATTCAGGTAATGCACTTTCAGTAGACACTATTCAAAAATTTTTAAAAATATATTCTAGTAAATCAAATATTGATAAAAAAATTAGTCCACATACATTAAGACACTCATTTGCTACTAATTTATTAGAAAATGATGTAAATATTAGATATATTCAACAACTACTAGGACATGCTAACTTAAATACCACACAAATTTATACTAAAGTTAATACAAATAAACTAAAAACTATTCAAAATCCTTTAGATAACATATGATAGACCCCATACTTCTTGTATTACTAAAAATATTTTACAAATTGCTTAGAAAGTTCTAAATTTATTAAAATCTTAATAAAATTAACTAAAAAACTATAACATTTATATATTGTTTGTAAGTATTTATTAATTATTGGTTTTAAAAACAAACTTATCTATTTAAATTATATATAAAATAAAAAAGTAATATATATAAATGCTTTGTATAACCTTTTAGATATAGTTTTTAATAAATAATATTTAATTTATTTGGAGGAATTAAAATGACAATGAGAATCTCAAAATTATTTGGAATGGATCTATATGAGACTAATGCCTTATATAGAGGAAAAGTATATGATTTAGTTGTAAACTTAGAACAAGGAATAATAGAGACAATAACAACACAACCATTAAAGGTTAACTCTAAAAAAGAAGCTAAAAAGATTATGACTGAGCATAGTATACCATATAAAAAAGTAATATCTGTTGATGATATTATACTAATTAATTCAGGTAATGTACCAATACAAGAAAAAGAAGTAATAAGAGAAAAACCTGAAGAACCTGAAAATACTTATGATGCTAAAATAAGAAAAAAGTATATTGGTTACAAAAGTAAATATTCTACAGCTGGAAGAAGATAAATTAATCTTCTTTTAATATTTCTATTTTTTTAATTTTAAATTATATTTTATTTATATATATATATATATATATATTATTATTATTATTATTATACATAACTATGTTTATATATAATAAATAAATAATACAGGAACTATGGGGTGTCAGTAATATGGAAACTATAAAATCTAACTACATAAAATATAAGTTTGTTTTTGAAAATAATATTAAACATTCAAGTTATACATACCAAAGAATATTTAGATCTATTTATGGTTATAAACAAAATGTTTCTAAAAATAATAATAAAAAATATGTTTATTTTAGAAAAGGTGTTTTAAGTAATATGCCATTAATTAGACCAGGTAAAAATGCTGTAGTAATTCCATTAAAATTAGAACATAAATTAATAGATTTTTTTAATACAGGAGTTAACCCAACTCATAATTGGAAAGAAAAAGGTTCTTGGTCTGTTGATTATAAAATAGAGGTTATAGATATTGATATTAATAATATAATAAAAGCAACAGAAGATTTTTTAAAAGAATATTTAATAATATCACATGATGGTTCTTTAAAAAAAATAATTGATGAAGTTAATTATGCTGTTTTAAATAATTTATCTAATATTAATTATTTAGATAATGATATAAATTATGTTTTAGATATAGATTGGTTTAATAAATCAAAAGAACACTCAGAAATCTTATCTTCTTTTTATAATAATATTTTATTACTAAAAAATAAAGAGTAATAATTATTATAAAATAAAAAGCAACTACTAGCATTAAAAGGAAGAATAATTTCTAATAAAATTACTTATTATTTTCAATTAAAATTATGTTTTTTTTCCAAGTTCTTTTTTTTCCAGTATTATTTACTTTAATTAAATTAATATCTGTTAATGTTTTTATGTAAGGGTAAAGACTCTTTTCGTTTTGATATTCTATATTAAATTCAAGTTTTATTCTTCTTTTAATATCTTCAATATCCATCCATTGATCTGCAGACAATGATTTAATAATATGTTCTGCTTGTGTGTTTTCTTTTATTTTTATAACATCCCAAATAGTATTTATTTTATTAAAATCTATTTTATTAACATCATATATTTTAGTATTTTCAAGTTTATTTAATTCAGTTTTTGTATAAGTATTTTTTAAGGGTTTTTCATTTATTAAATTATTTTGATTATTAGAATAATTATTTCTTTCTTTATTAGAGTAATCATCTATTTCTTTATTTGAAGAATTTTCTAAACTAAAATTTTGATTATTAGAATATGTATTAGTATTTTGAAAATTACTTGATTGTGTTTTAGTGTAATTATTAGTAAAATTATCTACAGTATTTTGGTAATTTATAGAATCTTTATTTTGATTAATTTTATTATTTTCTTCTTTTTTAATTAATTCGTTATATTCTTTTTTTAATTTTTCATTTTTTAGATGATCTATATTTTTATTATCTATTTCTTGAATCTTTTTATTATCTATAAAATATCTATCAAGTTTATGTACTTTTTTTAGAATAAAACCAATGCTTTTTTTTATTATGTTCATATTATATATAGTAATTACCGTAATTATTATAAATGCTTCTGTAATTACTGTAATTATATTAGAGCTATTTTCGTAATTACGGTAATTATTAAGAAAAGACAAAAGTAATTACTAAATATTTGTTTTGCAGTAAAAATAACATTTTTTTATTATGTATAACTATGATAATTAAATAAATTTTTAAGAAAATATGTTAGTAATTACGGTTATTTCTATGGTAATTACTAAATGTAAAAGATCTTGTTGTGCTTTATTTCTTAAAAAAAGTTAAAAAAAGTGTTTTTTAATAAAATAAAAGAAAAATAACTGTTAAAAATAGATTAATCATATTATTTTGTTTTTTTTTGCTCTTGTTTTTATCTTTTTAATATAAGTGCTTTATGTCCAAGATTTGGTGTGAAATAACCAGTATTAATAATGTATTTTAACAAAATTTAATAATTAAAAATAGTAAAAAAAATAGCGGGGGATGGATTTGAACCATCGACCTTCGGGTTATGAGCCCGACGGGCACTCCAGGCTGCCCCACCCCGCTAAAGTAGATTTTAAATAAAAAGAGTATTTTTTATTTAATAACTATAAGACATTCTAAGTATATAATAAATAAAAAGATATTTAAATAGATTTTTTTTATATTATCTATTCACAAATATATCCAGTTGTTTTATCCTCTATATTCTCTAAAATTTTATGTAATTTTTCTATGTTTTTTTTGGCAATAGTTTTTTTTCTTTTAAGAGATGCTACATAAGTTTTAGTATCTGCCATTTCTAAATTTCTGCCACAATTAGGGCATTTAAAATTATAAGCAGCAGCAACTTCAAAAGGTGCTTCAATACATTTTTTAGGACAAAAGAAATAATCTCTATCTTGTTGTAGATATATTAATTCTTCTAATTTTTTAATATTTTCTATTTCTGTTTCTAAAACAAGTTCAATAATTTTTTTAAACTTAATTTCCCAAAAAAATTCAAACAAATTTTGATTATTTTTAACTTTTTTATAACAAGCAATTCCTCTGTAATGTAAACTATTTAATGTAGATCTAACAGAAGTTATTTTAGTCTTAAGTTTAGTAGATATATCTTCTGGAGACAAAGCAGAATCTTTTCCATAAATTTTTATAATATCTGGTGCAACAGGTCCTGCAATTTGTTCAAGAAATTGTGTTGTTATTTTATCATTCAAGATATCTTTTTTTAATTTATTTAAGGTTGCAGTTTTACTCATTATTGATCCTTTTTTTAATTTACAATAATATTTATGTAACTAACAAATTATAAATTAATAACCTTTTTATATTTTTGATTTGGATCTATTTTTATTTTAGAATCACTAAATTCTTTAGTAAGATATTTAGGATTTAATAAATATAATAATAGTGCAATAGCAGCAACCTCACTATGAGGCTGATTACCCACCGCTAAATTAAGATCTGAAATATCATAATACTCTCTTGGAACCTTAGGTCCTCCAATTATTATTAATATATTTTTATTTTTTTTAATTTCTAAAATATTTTCTATTTCAGTATTTATGTTTAAACCATACATAGTCAAATGAATAACATACCAATTCTTTAACTTCAATTCTTTAATAAATTTTAAAGGGCCTTTACAATATTCAACACCAAAATCCCCGCCCCATGTTTTATTAATATTTTTTATATTTTCTATGATCTTTTTATCCTCAATACCAGAAAAAAAGAAAGAATCTGCCCCAAAAGCTCTAGAAACAAGTGCACAATGTGTTGTAATTCTTTTATCTCTTTCTGGTCTATGATCTAATTTCAATATATTAAGTTTATAAATATTTTGAGTCATATATATTGTATATACTATTTTATTATATAATATATACCTTTTGGATCTGTAGCTCAGCCTGGTTAGAGCACGGGACTTTTAATCCCGGTGTCGGGGGTTCGAATCCCCTCAGATTCAAATTATATTAAAATAGTATGGGCTCGTAGCTCAGCTTGGTAGAGCACAAGACTCTTAATCTTGGTGTCGGGGGTTCAAATCCCCTCGGGCTCACCATTCTAAAATGTTATGGGGTCGTAGCTCAGCCTGGGAGAGCAATAGGCTGAAGACCTATGTGTCGTGGGTTCAAATCCCACCGATCCCATATTATAATTAATCTTTGAGTAAAATATGCAAGATCTAAATTCTAACTTAACTCCGATGATGAGGCAATATATTCAAACCAAGAAAGAATATCCTGATGGTGTATTGCTTTTTAGAGCAGGAGATTTTTATGAAATGTTTTATGATGATGCAAAAATAGCTGCACAGATATTAAACATAACTCTAACAAAAAGAGGAAAAGGTACTGGAGAAGCACCACTTGCAGGAATTCCTTATCACTCAATAGATCCATATATTACTAAATTAATAAAAGCAGGAAAAAAAGTTGTTATTTGTGAGCAAATAGAAGATCCTAAGTTAGCAAAAGGATTAGTTAAAAGAGCAGTAACAAGAATAATAACTCCAAGCACTATTTTTAATAATGATTATGAAAATAATTTTTTATGTTCAATAGTAAAAGCAAAAAAGAATTATGGTTTTTCTATAGTAGATATTACTACAGGAGATTTTAAATCAGGCGTTATTGATTCCTTTGATAATTTATTAGATCAATTAATAATTATAAAACCAAAAGAACTAATAGTTACTAAAAATCTTTTAGATGATTATAAAAATATTGAAAAAATAAAAAAACACATTAACAATATAATAATTAATTATACCATAAACACAGATCTACAAACATCAACAGAAAAATTACTAACACATTTTAATTTAAAATCATTAGAGAGTTTTGGTTTTGAAGAAGATGCTTCAATAATTTCTGCATATAATGCTCTAAATTATTTAAAAGAAACACAATTTTGTGATCTTAATTATATTAAAACTATTAAAAAATTCAATAAATCTAAATTTTTAAAACTAGATAGAAAAACAATTAAAAATCTAGAACTAGTCTCAAATCTAAAAGATGATTCTATAAAAAATAGTTTATTTAGTTTAATAAACCATACAAAAACAGCAATGGGTTATAGAAAACTATATTTTGATCTACTTCATCCATTAACAGATAAACAAAAACTAAAACAAATTCATGATTCTGTTGATGAGATAAGAGCAGATCTATTTCTACAAGAGGAATTAAAAAATAATCTTTCTTATATTGGAGATCTTGATAAAATAATCTGTAAAATTGGTTTTGGAAATGCAAATGCAAGAGATCTTATATCTTTAAAACAAAGTCTAGAAATAATCCCTCTAATTAAAAAAACCCTATTAGAAACAAAATCAGAAAATTTAAGAAAATTATTAGAAATGCCAAGTTTAGATACCTTAACAGAAAAAATATCACAAACAATTGTAAAAGATCCTCCTTTTAGTTTAAGAGAAGGTAATTTCATAAAACCAAGTTTTTCTAAAGAACTATATGATCTAATAAATATAACAAAAAACTCAAGTTCTTGGTTATCAGAATTTGAAGCAAAACTAAAATCTGAAACAAATATTAAATCTTTAAAATTAAAATTTAATAAAATATTTGGATATTATATAGAAATTCCAAAATCCCAAGCAAATCAAGTTCCAAAATATTTTATAAGAAAACAAACTTTAGTAAATTCTGAAAGATATACAACTGAAGAACTTTCTTTTAAAGAACAACAAATATTATCTGCAAAAGATAAAAGAAATGAATTAGAGTTTGAAATATTTACTAATCTTTGTAAAGAAACTTTAGAATATCAAGAAGAAATTAAAGTGCTTTCTTCTTTGATTGCAAAATTAGATGTTTATTTTTCACATTCTTTTGTAAGTAATAATTTTGATTATGTAAGACCTATTATTGATGATTCAGATCAATTAATCTTTAAAGATCTAAGACACCCGATAATAGAAAAATTAACACATTTTATTCCAAATGATTGTGATTTATCCAAAACAAATAAAACGATGATAATAACAGGTCCAAATATGGCAGGTAAAAGCAGTTATATGAGAAGTGTTTGTGTCGGAGTTATTTTAGGGCTTAGTGGATGCTTTGTTCCTGCAAGTTATGCAAAAATAGGCGAGATTGATGCTGTTTTTACTAGAGTAGGTGCTTCTGATGATATTATACATGGGCAAAGCACTTTTTTAGTTGAAATGTCAGAAGTTGCTTATATTTTAAATAATTCCACAAACAATAGTTTAGTTATTTTGGACGAAATAGGAAGAGGTACAAGCACATATGATGGACTTAGTCTTGCTTGGGCTATTGTTGAAGAGCTAAATAATAGTGTTTGTTCAAAAACTCTTGTTGCTACTCATTATCATATCTTAAATAAATTGCAAGAGCTTTATACTGGTATTAATAATTTTCACGTAACTGCAAAAGAAGAAGGAGACTCTCTTCACTTCTTTCACAAACTTCAAAAAGGTGGAATTAACAAAAGTTATGGTATACAGGTTGCAAAACTAGCTGGTATTAAAAACTCAGTAATAAATAGAGCTTTAATTATTCAAAGAGATCTAGAAAATGATTCTTTCTTAAAATTAAAAAATAATGATAATAATACTATAGATTCTCAAGAAACAGAAAAACCAGTAATTTACGACTCAGAACAAAAATCCCTAAGTGAATTTAATGGTGAATAAAAAATGATTGAAAGATTGGATAAAGAAACTATTAATCTAATAAGTGCTGGAGAAGTTATTGAAGCACCTAGTGATGTTGTAAAAGAATTAATTGAAAATTCCATAGATTCTGGTGCTGATTCAATAACCCTGAAAATAGAGAATACTGGGCTAGATTCAATTGAGATTATTGATAACGGGTGTGGTATTACTAGAGAAGATCTTTCTCTTTGTTTAGAAAAACACACCACAAGTAAATTAAAAAAAATAGATGATCTCTATTCTTTAGATTCTTTTGGTTTTAGAGGCGAGGCTTTGTCTAGTATTAATGTAATCTCTAATTTAAATATAGTTTCGTCTGTTGACAACTCAGGTAGAGGATATCTTCTAGAAAAAGAAGTGATTAAAGAAATAGAGTGTAGAAAAGGCACAACCATAAAAATAAAAGATCTGTTTTATAATGTGCCAGTAAGAAAGAAATTTTTAAAATCTAAATATGTGGAGTTTTCTAGAATTTATGATGTTTTTTTAGAATTTGTTTTATTATATCCTAGCATTAAATTTAGTTTTATTTCCTCTAAGAAAAGAGAAGTTTTTTTTCAAACAGATTCAAATAATAGATATTTGCAGGTTTTTGGTAAGGATTTTAAGAACAATATAATTTCTGTTGATATTAAAAATGATTTATTTAATATTAAAGGAATATTAATGAGTCCTATCAATGGATTTTATTATCCAAAATCTTTTGTTTATATAAATAACAGAGCTATTTATTCTTCACAGATTAATAGAGCTATACTAGAATCTTATAAAGACTATTTAATGATTCAGCAAAAACCCTTCTTTGTTTTGTTTTTTGAAATTAATAAAGGGTTAGTGGATATTAATGTTCATCCTAAAAAAAGATTCATAAAAATACAGAATGAATCACTTTTTATTAATGAGTTAAAGTTAGAGGTTTCTAAAATTTTAGAAAGTACAAATAAGTTTGCTCCAAAAGCAAGTTTTGAAGTTGCAAATCAAAATAGGTTATTTTCCTCAACACCAGTAAGTTCGCAAAACTTTATAAAATCCTCTTCTTCTTTACCAAATTATCATTCAACTTTTACAAAAACAAATAGTTATTTTAATGAATTTACAACAGATCCAACCTTAAAATTAAATGATAAAGAAATCACACTAATTCTTGGACAATTACATAAAACCTATATAGTCTGTGAAACCAAAGACGGCTTTTTATTAATAGATCAGCATGCAGCTGCAGAGAGAATAAACTTAGAAAAAAACAGAAAGCTTAATATTAATTTAGATAAGCAAGAGTTATTGGTGCCTAAGCAGATAAAAAACATCACTTCTGAGCAATCCTCTTTACTTATAGAGCACAAAGACAATTTTTCTGAAGTTGGTTTTTCTTTTGAGCAAAAAAAAGATGGTTTGTATTTAAAATCAATTCCTGCTTTTTTAGATAATTTTTTTGATTTTGATTTGTTTTTGGAATTTCTTTATGAATTTGAAAAAAACCCTAAAGAGGTTATAACTAAATTAGAGGATAAAATAATAAAATTAAAATCTTGTAAAGAATCTTTAAAATCAAACACCGAGCTTTCAGTATTTGAGATTCAAGATCTTATAAAAAAATTAGATTCTTGTGTTG
Source organism: uncultured archaeon (assembly GCA_964586355.1). Taxonomy (GTDB): domain Archaea; phylum Iainarchaeota; class Iainarchaeia; order Iainarchaeales; family CSSED10-239; genus JAKQTP01. The sequence goes on along the minus strand of CAZPGO010000030.1, from coordinate 21,138 downwards.
ATAAAAACATTTGTGCTCATGGCAGACCAACAAATATTTTTTATAGTGTAAAGGATTTAGAAAAATTGTTTAAAAGGATTGTTTAAAGTTTAACTATCCAAATATATATTAAAACACAAAAAAGTAATAAGATACCAATAATTTCATTGGTGTAGTTTGTTTTTTCTACTGGAAATAGTGTTATTGCTTTTGTTTTGAATTCTAGTTTGCTATTATCTAAAGTAGTATATTTTATTGAAAAACTTAAGTTTGTTTTTGTTTGATCTTCTTTGCTTATGATAAAAGGTACTTCTATTACATCAAATTTATTTAACAGGGATATTTTTTTTTTACTTATTGTAATGTTTTCAGTAAATTCTGGCTCTATTATTATGTTTTTTAAATCTGTTTCTGAGATGTTTCTTATTACTATTTTCCCATAAGTTTTTTCATTTAATGAAACTGTGTTTTCAATATCTATTAATGCATCTAATTTTTGATCATTTTTAAGAACAGTTATTATTTTTGTTTCTGTGTATATCTCTCTATCTATTCCAAATTCATCTGTGTATTTTAGTATCGCTCTAGGCGTCATATAGTCTGTGTTTTCTAAAGTTTTTATATAGTATTTAATTATTTTTTCTTCTCCAGGGCCTATTGGTCCAGAATAATTGGCATGTCCTGAAACTGTTTCTAATAATGAGTTTTCAAGATATTTTTCTGTGGCATTATATATTTCTATGTTTGTTTCTTTTGCTCCTGTGTTTTTAATATGTACTTCTACAGGTATCATGGTTTGTGTTAATTCATATTCTCCAATTATTTGATAAAAATTTTCTTCTTTAAACTCTGGTAGCAAATAATTTCCTATTGTGCTTTTTTTGGAAATAATCATTTTTGGAAGATATTTGTTTTCTACACAGATTGTTAGTTTGTTATTTTCTTTTAAGTTATATAATCTAAATATGTTATTTACTTTAATTTCTTCTTCTTTAAGTGCTGCTCCTTTTAGATCATTTAGGTAAATATCTATACTAACATCTTTTTTTGGTACTATATAGTTTTCTAATTTTAGATTAAGCACAAATGTTGAGTCCTTAGTTTCAGTAAGTTTTTCAAAATAGTAATCTTTACAAATATTTTGATCTTTTTGAATAACCCAATTACTTTGATCAATATCAAAAAAGTTTAGCTCACTTATTGTTTGACCAAAAATAGGACTTGTTATAATAATTATTGAAATTATTAAAAATATTATTTTTTTCATATATTCTTCACTAATATACTATTGATAAGATGTTTTTTAAATAATATCTGTTATTTAGAAAATATCAGTATTTTCTAATAATTCTTCTTTTTTTCTCTTCTTTAGTTATTGTTGGTGTTTTTTTATTATAAAAGAGGTATGCTAAATAAAATAGAGCTATTATTACTAAGATCACAATTATTTGAATTGTTTTTGTAATTTCTGTTTTTTCTTTTATTTTTTTATTTTTTAATAAATAAAGTGCAAGTAGATCTCTTTCTTGTTCTATTAGTAACTCAATTTCTTCTTTTTGTTCTTCTGAGAGGTTTTTAGAGAATTTTTCATATTCTTTTTTAGCTTCTTTTTTTATATTTTCTAGACCTTCTGTAAATATGGTTTTTTCTATTAGAGCTTCATTCATTTTATTTATTGTGCTTTTTGTTAGTTTCTTATTTGCTGTTGTGTATTCTTCAGTAAAAAAAGCATCATTAAAAGAATCTATTTCTTTTCCAAAACTAATAGTATCTTTAAATTTTATTTTTTTTTCAAATCTTTCTATATCTTGCAAGGTAAATGGAGGAATAATATTAGAGTCATATAACTCAGTAAGTGTTATTCCTTCAAATTCTATTCTTGCTTTTTCTAATGTTTCATAAAGCTCATAATCTTCTATTTCTTTTTCAAATTCTAAGATAAGTTCTTTATTTTTGTTTGCTAGTTCTTCTTCTTTTTTAGATATCTTTTTATTAAAGTTTTCTAGATTTTTTGAAATATCACTAGTTAGGTCTAACTCACTAATTTCTGATATTGTTTCTAGGGTTAGTAAATCAAATTCTGTTAGTTTCTCTTTAATTTCTGTGATTTTTTTATTATTTTCTTCAAAGTTCTGTTCTTTTTCTAATTCTGTTTTTTCTTCAAAATCTATTATAAATTCATTTAATGTTTTTAATATCTTATTTGGGTCTAAATATTTTTCTTGATCTAGTTTTGATAGTTCTTCTTCTATTTCTGTGTTATTTAGGTGTTTTTCTTTAACCTCTGTTTTTAAAATTTCATAATTGGTTAAGCTTTCAAGAAAGTTTTCTTCTTTTCCTTTTAATTTTTCTATTTCTTCTTTTTTGTTTATTATTTTTTCAAGATTCTCAATATTAACATCAACAATATTTTCCAAATCAATTTCTAAAGCAATTTTTTCTGCCCGCTCTTTTATTTCTAAAAATTGTGAGTTTCTTAAAAGATAAAGATTTGAAACTATTTCTTCGCCACTTTCTTTTGCTTTCTCAACAGTAATTAGTTTGTTTATTGTGTATTTTTTTTCTTGATCTTTGTTTATTTCTTCAGTTATATAAACCCAGTTATTTTTGATTGTGTGATTTATTTTTCTCTCTTCTTCTTTAATAGTTATCTCTTCTTGGTCTATTTCAAACAATTTTATTTCTGAATCAATATTTAGTTCTGAAGTGTTTTTTATTACCCATTCTTCTTTTATAATTAATATATCTTCTAATATTTCTATTATTTCTCTATCAACAAAATATTCAAATAATTTTTTATAATAAAGTATTTTGTTTTGTTCTTTTGTTAGGTAGTGTACTAAGGTGTCATCAAAGTAATAGTTTTGGCGATCAATTAATTCTATCTGTCCAAGATTTAGTGAGTCTTGAATTCCAATCACCTGGTTACTTACCACACTTTCAAATAGACTCTTATTAAGAGTAATTTCTATGATTTTTGTCTCTATTTCTTTTTGGTTTTCATAACTGATTTTGTAACAATTATTTGCTGAATAAATCTTGTCTGCACAGATGTTTGTTGTGGTTATTTTTAGGGTGTTTGTTTTTGATGCTATATTTGAATATTTATTATTACAACAAACATTTTCAAAAGCAAAGTTTGTTTTATTAAAATAACACAAATAATATTCTTCTTCAATATAGTTTATTTTTGCGTTATTAAAAAAGTCTTTTTCTATTTCTATTTTTAATATTTTTTTCAAATCTTCTTTTTTTTCTTCATATTCTTTTATTTTTTCTTCTATTTCTATTATTTTTTCGTGATTGGCCTTTTTCTTTTCTTCTTTTATATCTGTTGTATATCTTATCAAAGTAAGTTCTGTTTTGGTGTCTACTTCAAATTTTTTTATTTCTGTTATTGTTTTTTCTATTTCTAAAATTATTTCATTAAATAATTTTATTTTTTCATTATTTTCTAAAAATAGATTTATGTTAAATGTTATTTCTTTACAATTTTTTTCTGTAATATTTTCTATATCTATATCATAATCAATATTTTCTTCTTTTAGTTTTCTTAGTTTGCTTATACACTCGGAAACATCATAATTTAGTAAAATATTATTGCAAATTTCTATTTTTTTTAAATAGTTGTTTTCTAAATTATATTTTTCAATAAGATCTAACAAGTAATAGTTTTCGGTTTCTATTTTTTTAATTTCTATGTCGCAGTTTTCTATTTTGTTTGCTTTTTCTAAATTGTTTGTTTTTGTTATTTCTTTGTTTTCTTCTATTTCTATTTTTATTTCTTTAAGGTTATATAGATATCTTCCAAAACCCATTTTTTCTGTTCTGTATTTTTCTTTTAATTGAAAGTAGTTATTCTTTTTTTCTAAATTTAAATATTCTAAATTTTCTTCTATTTCTTTTTCTAGCTGGTTTATTTTCAATGAGATTTTTTCTATATTTTCAATAAGTCTATTATGCAATTCACTAAATTCTACAAAGTTTGATTTTTCAAAACCTATGGTTTTGTCTAAAAATAAATATAGATTGTATGTGTCTGTATTTATTAATCTTAAATTTATTCTTTTTAGATTCTCATAGTTTGCTATTCTATATACAATAAACCCTATAGAGTTTGAAAAAATAGGAACTTCTAATTCTTTTTCTGGATGTACTTCTTCATTTATTTTAAGATAGTATGAAATAAGATTAGTGAAATTCAATCTAGATAAATAACTCTCAGAAAAGCCAAATTTTTCTGCTAGTTCGTTTGCCTCTTTTGAGCTTTTTTTAAGATTGTTTATATAGTTGTTATTACTGCTTTCTTGTTTTATTTCATTTATGTTTTCATTAATCAAAGCATACTCTAAAAACAAATCTTCTTCTGTTATAAGTTCTATTTCTTGATTTTGTAAGTAACTTGCATATTCTGTTAACAGTTCTATACTTTTTACATTGGTTTGATCTAAGTAGAAAAAGATGTTTCTTATATTAAAGAAAAAATCATTAACATTAAATATTACGCTTGGATCTATAAAGTCTGAGCAAAAGGAGTGTATTTTATCTACATCTTTTTTGCTTTCATTAAAATAGTATATACTAGACCCAACATAATTTTTATAGTGGTTTATTTGATTATTTATATGTTTTGGTAAAAGCTCATGTGTTTTAATAACCCCATCAACTTTTTCATAACAGCTGTTTTGTGTTTGACAAGAGGGTATTTGGGTTGATGAAAAATGTGTTACTTTTTTACACACTTCTTTTTCAAAAGCATTTAGTTTATCTAAACAGCCAGAGAGAAATATAAAACTAAAAAGAAACAGAATTATGAAAAACCAAATTACTTTGGTTTCTTTTTTTCTGATTTAAAACCCCCCAAAAAAAGTTTTTAATATTTTACTATGCCTTGTGCATTTATTGTGATGATATTAAATTTTATTTTTTTTTGTGTAAGTAATGCTAAGATTGCACTATGTTCTTTTCCACTTCCAGAATGTATGTTTAAATCTATGTCTTTTGCATCTTCTGGCCATTGGTTTTCTAGATCTGTCATGATCTCACTAAGCCCTTTTCTTGGATCTATTATTATCCAATTAATCGGTTTAGTACAATTAAATTTATCTTGTGCCCATTCATTTGAAATTAAATAAACTTTATCGTAATCAACATTATCAATAATATGTGCAACTTGGCCCCAAGTTCCTTTTCCTGTGCTAAGTATTCCTAAAAATGCTTTCATTTTAAAATCACCATTTTTCTTTTAAATATTATATTCTTTTTTTGCTGAGGTGTATAAATCAAATAACAGTTTTCCTTTGTCTGTTATGTAGTAAATCTCTGAATTATTAACTTGTATTTTTTTTATAAGGTTTTTTTGTGTTAAAGTATCTAATATATTATATAATATAATATCTTTATTGATATTTATATCTTTTGGTATGTCTTTTTTAATATGTTGTAAATCTTGGCTCTCTTTTTTTAAAACTTCTAAAATATAGAGGTGTTGTTTTGAGTTAATAACATCATAAAGTCCAGGTTCTTCTGATAAAATTTTTATAAATTTATCTTTGTTTTCTGCCATTTTTTCTCTCTTTTATGTTTTTTACCATATATGGGCCTTGTAATCTATATCCTTGTTTCTTATAGTATTCTCTTACTCCAACTCCACTAATAATAGCTACTTTTGTATATTTTTGTTTTTTTGAAATTTCTTCTGTTTTTTTTAAAAGTTCTTTTCCTATTCCAATATGTTGAATATTGTGATCTTCAAAGTTAGTTGTTTGTCCATATACATGTAATTCTCTTACTATTGTTGTTGTTTTTGTTATTTCTTTTATATATTGTGTTTCTGGTATTCTAAGTCTTATAAATCCTAATAAATAGCCCTCTTTTTCTGCATAAATAAAATATTCTTTTCCTTTTTGTGCATTATATTCTATGGTTTTTATCTCATAGTTAGTAACATCTTTTAATGCGCCCATAGGTTCTGAGCATCTTATACATTGACATTTTTTATTTCTTTTTTTTAATTCTTCTTGAACTAATTGTCTTAAGTTGCTTTTTTGTATTCCTGCTATTATTTTTGTTGCTGGTATGTCTCTTTGTATTCTCATTATTCTTACCCATTTAGGAACAAATTCTTTGACATCTGCTATTAGTTTTATGGTTGTTTTTAGATCATATGGTTTATATTCTCCATCATATAGCATTTTTTCTATTTTTGTGCCTTTTGTTACTAAACAAGGATAAATTTTAATCATATCTGGACAGAATCTTTCATCACTAAATGCCAATTTAAATGAGTCTAGGTCTTTTTTTGTGGTGCTTTTTGGTAATGCTAACATAAAATGATAAAGCACCTTAAACCCTGCCTCTTTTAGATCTTTTGTTGCATTTACAACCGCGTCTATTCTGTGGCCTCTATTTACATAATCTAAAATATCGTCATTTAAGATTTGAACTCCGATTTCTACTCTTGTTCCTCCAAATTCTAGTAATCTTTTTATAATTTCTTTACTACAATAGTCTGGTCTGGTCTCAAAGGTTAATCCAACAATTCTTCTTTTTGATTTACTTGCTATTTTTTTAAGTTGTTTTAGATCTTTATATTTTGAGTCTGTTATTGCTTGATATACTTTTATCATAAAGTTTTTTTGGTAGCTGTAAGGCATTGCAGGAAAAGTGCCGCCCATAACAATTAGTTCAATTTTGTTTGTTGGGTGGCCTGTTGCTTCAAACTGATGTAATCTGTCTTTAATTTGTTTATAGGGATCAAAATTATTTCTTTTTGCTCTCATTGCAGCAGGTTCAAAACCGGTGTAGCTTCTTGGTGCTATTTCTGAGTTTGGACAATAGATGCATTTTCCTGGACACTTCCCAGGTTTTGTCATTACTGCAACAACAGTTACTCCTGATAGTGTTTTGGTTGGTTTTGTTACTAAAAAGGAGGGTGGTGTTTTAATATTAAGTGCTTCTAGTATTTCTGAGGTTAATAAAAGTTGTTTTTGTTTATTTATTCTTGCAAATTCTACTTTCTTTTTCTCAAATTCTTCTTTTGTTATTTGTTTATTTATATCTTTAAAGAATTCTTGTATTTTTTTTTTCTGTGTATTCATGTTTTGTTCTATTTATCTAGTATTCTTACAATATTATTAAAAAAATAAATAGGTAAGGAATTTAATCCATATAGTGGAAAGTAGTATTGGTTTGCACTATAAATTGCTTTTACATCTTTTATTATATTTATTTTAATATCTATTTCTGATCTTTTAAAATCATCAAATATGTTTTCAATGGATCTTAGATAGTTTTCTTTTGGTGCGTTTTTTGTATATAAAAAGATTCTAAATTCTTTGTCTCCAACACCTTTAGGGACAAATTTATATTTGATATCTGTTTTGCTTACTGGTTGTACTGTTCTAATTATATCTTGTTCTATAACTTCATTTTCATAAGCAAACCAGTTTTTTGGAAGGTTTGAGGTTAGGGTTACTTGTTTTGTAGTTACTGATTTGTTTATTACTGTAATAGTTATTTCTTTAAGTTTTCCATATTCACTAAGTGTTTCATAGTTTTGGGTTACTATACTTATAACATCGTTTGTTACATTTACATTAAGATTTATTTTTTTTGTTTCTTTTTCTGAAATAAGTTCTAGTGTTAATATTTGATTTCCACTAATTTCTTTTGAAATTTTTATGGTGGTAAATATACTTTCTGGAGTAAATTGAGTTAGTTCTGTACTTGCTATGTTTCTTGATTCTTCTGCAACTCTAATTTCTGTGAATTTATTTTCCTGATCTTGTAAAAAGCTTATTAAAAAAAATTCGCCTGGTGCAACTACTCCAATATCTATTTCTGAGCCAGTTATTTCTGTATAGATTGGTTCTAGTAATTTTAGTGAATATATTTTTGGTAGTGCTAATATTATTACAAAAAACATAATTAGTATTTTTATTTTAGAATCCATTTTTCCAGCGTCCTTTTATATTTTTCTTTTATAATATATATTATAGTACCTAATTATATTAAAAAGAGTTGTTGTTTTTAAAAAAAATAAAAAACAGGAAAAATTTATGACTGATAACAAAATGATTGATGCTAGATTTGAGATGCTAAAAAAGCACCACACGCAAACACTTAATGATGCCATTTCTAATGGTTTGGTTGATAAACCAATTATTTCTTTTTTAGAAAAGATTACTGAAATTCCAACAATGTTTACTTCAAGTAGTTGTAGTGGACGAATAATGCTTCTAATTGGAGACGAGAATGAAAATAAAAAAAATTCTTCTTTTTTAAAAAAGTTTCATGAAAAGGTTACTTTAAAAGAGATCAAAGAACAATTAACAAATTTACCAAGCACAGGTGTTGTTTGGTTAAAAGCTGAACCATTTATTTTTCATTTTGGTCTAAAAGATTATTCTTCAGCTAAAGCTCTTTTGGATTTTTGCAGATCTTTTGGTTTAAAAAAAGCTGGAATAATTAGTGCAAAGGAGGGAAAATTTACTTGTGAGGTTACAAATACAGTTTATTTATCTACTGTGCTTGCAAAGGATGGTGAGATTTTAGTTTCTGATAATTATTTGTCTTTACTTGTTGAAATTGCAAATCAAAAGTTAGAAAATAATTTTAAAAAATTAGATCTGTTTATTTCTTCTTTTTTGTCTTTTTTTGCATAGTTTCTTTTTTTAAAAAATTTTTTACAACTGGCAAATATTTTTCTAACTGATTCATTTCTGTTTTATTTATTTTTGTTTTTTCTGTACTCATTTTTTTAGAGACTTTATTTAGAAGGTTAGTTACTTCTAAAGGAAATATGATTTTTGAGGATTGTCCTTCTCCTATTTTTTCTAGTGCTTTTATGTAATAATAAAGAACCGTTTTATCTGAAAGGTTATTAGTAGCATCATTTATTGCAACAATTTTTGCCTTCTCTGATTCTGCTTCTTCATAGATTGCTAGTTTTTTTTGAACTGCTGCTTTTTGTTTATGCATTGATTCTATGATTTCTTCTGGGATTTTTAGATCTCTTATCTCTACTGCTGAGATTTTTATACCCCAATCTTTTGCAACACTTTTTAGTTCTTCTGTTAGTCTTTTATTAATTCTTTCGGTATTACTTATTACTTCTGTTAATAAAAAATCACCTAAAACATCTCTAAGCATAGCAATAACATAAAGAGAGGATGCTTTTTTGTAATCTTCTACTTTTACTATTGAGTTTGTTACTCCTTCTTTGCTGTTTTCCACAGACAAATAAAGTATAGCATCAATACTTAGTCTAATATTATCCTTTGTTATTACTTGTTGAGGGGGTATATCTATTACTTGTGTTCTTAGAGTTGTAATTATTGGTTTTTCTATAAATGGTAAAACAAAGGTCCAGCCAGGACCTCCAACTCTATTTACTTTTCCAAATCTAAAGATCAAGGCTCTTTCATAATCTGAGAGTTGTAAAATTATATTAAATTTAAATGCTAAATAAATTAGTATGATTGCTGATATTAAGATTATTATTGCTAGTTGTATTTTTTCATCACTTATAAAAAAAATAGTAATTACAATAATTAATATAAAAAACAGCATTGAAAAAAATAGGTTTTTGGTTTTTTGTTCGTTCATTTTTAATATCCTTAGTTTACTTTTTAACTTTATATAAATAAATAATAGGTGGTTACTTTATTAATTTTTTCTATTATTAATATATTATATATCTTTTGGTTATTTATATAAATACTTGTATTTATTATAATTTTGGTGATAAACAATATGGCAGTAAAAAAGAAAAAGAAAAATTCAATTAATGAGATATCTGTTACTGCCAGTAATTTAAAAGATATTAATACTGCTGAAAATCAAGAAAGAATTTTAATTTTAAATGTTGATAGAGATAATGATATTGGAAAATTACTAAAAGTCTCTGGACCTATTATAGGTTATGAGAAAAATTTAAAGCTTGCATCAGATCTATTATTGTTAGATCCTGAAGAGTCTGATGCTAATGCAATTTTTGGTGCTTTAAAAAAGTATAATGATTTAAAAAAAGATTATAATGTTGAAGTTGCAACATTAACAGGGCATTCTAAAGAAAATTTATTTTTTGCTGATAAGAACATAGCAATTCAATTAAAAGATGTTTTTAATGAATTTCCTGCTGGTGGTGTTGTTTTTGTGAGTGACGGGGCTGAGGATGATCAAGTTATTCCAATTGTTCAAAACTTTGCACCTATTATTTCTAAGGACACCATAATTGTTCGCCAAGAGAAGAGTATTGAAAACACTTTTTATTTTATAAAAAAAGCAATAAAGGATCCTGCATTTTCTAAAATCATTTTTGGAGTGCCTGCAATTATTTTGTTGTTATTTTTCTTTTTTGGTATGTTTGCTTTTAATATTGTTGCTTTAGTTTTGGGTTTGTTTTTCTTAATTAAGGGTTTTAATTTAGAGCCTAAGATAATAAAATTTTTTAATAATCTTTTAAACAAGCTTTCTCTTACAAGAATAAGTTTTCCTTTTTATTTAGGTGGTTTGTTTTTATTATTTTTCACAGTTTTTACTGGTATTAATCTTTTTATATCAAATCCTGAGTTTTTATTTTGGTTTAGATTAATCTATGTCTTAAGAGCAATATTGTTATATTTGGTTTTATCTTTTGTGGCCTTTGTGGTTGGAGATATTATTGATCTCTTTTATTCTAAAGAGGTTTATAAACTTGGAAAATCTATATTTTTATTAATTTCAATATTTGTTTTTTCTGCAATTTTTGATCTTGCCTTACAGTTAATAATTAATCTAGTAGATTTTAATGTGTTTTTCATAACTTTAGTTGTTTCTACAATTTTCTTGTTTTTGTTAAATAGAATAACTAGTATCTTTGATATTACTTCTGACATTACAGATCTATTAATTGGTCTTCCAGTAGTTTCAAGATATGGTGTGTGGATTGGACAAGTGGTTTCTGTGGACTCTAATAAAAATGTAATTAGTTATGTTTCTAGAAATGGAAAAATGATAAAAGTTATTTCAAAAAAGCATTTTGTTATTGATAATGGAAGAGTAATTATTTAGGTTTTTTTTATTTTTTTTATTTTTTCAAAAAATCATATATAAACCTTTCTAATTTCAGTTTGTTTTTTTAATCATTTTCAAGATTTTTGGTTTGTTTTTAGAATCGTAACATATATATATGATTCGATGTTACTTATATATGTTTATTTTAATAAAATTAATTAAAAAATAAAAGAGGGTTTAAATATGTACAAATATGCTATAGCTAGACAACTTGCAACAAAAAAGTTAATTACAAATAGAGGAGATAATTTAGGTCGTTTAGTAGATCTATTAGTAAATGAGGTCTCAGGAGAAGTAGAGGCTTTATTAATAGAAGTAGACCCAACTTCAAAAGTTGTAAAACAACTTGATGTTCAAGGAAACTTATTAGAAGTGCCTTACAAGTGTGTTGTTGCAGTAAGTGACGTTTTCGTTATTGATGAAAAAGAACTTTTAGCAAAAGACGGCGGTTTCTAAATTAAGATTTAATTATCTTAATTTTCTATTTTTAGTTTATAGGTTTTATTTTTAAGATCTATTTCTTTTATACTTATTTTAGAATTTGTTTTTTTTAGTTGTTCATTTATCTTATTCTCTATTGTAGGTGTATCTATTTTTTTATTTCTTGCAATTTGTATTTGAGTATTAATTTGATTTATTAAAGTAAAATATATGTAGATTTGTTCTCCTTCTTTTTGAAAGAGCTCCATACTCTCTTCATATTCTTTTTGGGTATCTATTTGGTTTTTTAGAATCTCTTTTATTTTTAGCATTTGTTTGCTTTCTTTTTTTTCTTCTGTTTTTGTATCTTGATGTAGATAAAGGTTTTCTATTTCTAAAAAGAAGTCTTTCTCTTTATTGTTTTCTACAACCACTATTATTTTTTGATCTTTGTGATCTATTATTTTTATATTTGGGTTTTTATATTCATAAAGCTTATTTATCTCTGGAAGTATTTTTTCTGTTTTTTTATATATTTCTTCTAAATACCACGGATAAATATTATAGTTTTTTACAAAATATCTTATGATTTCTTCTTTTGTTTTATTTTCTATTTCTTTTTCTTCTTTTTTTTTAAGGTCATTAGAAAAAGGGAAATCATATTTTCTTTTTGCCTTTATCTCTCTATCTTTCCAAAACTCTTGTTTTTTTGAAGTAATCACAATAAAGTCAAGGTCTGTTAATATGATATTAGAGTTACTAAAGAATTCAAATATTAAATAATATTGATCTAATTTAAAATAAATCACTCTGTTATTTTTATCTTGTTTTATTTCATGAATTTTTTGATTATAGATTTTCTTTTTTAGAAAATTACAAATTCCTTTGCTTTTTTCTAAAACAGGGATTTTGTGTTTTGCTAGAAATAGTGTTTTTTCTGTTGCTATTAATTCTTTTGTTTGTTTTTTGTGTATTTTTATTTTTATGCCTCTAACTGATTCATCTATTTTATTTTCCTTAAACTTAAGTTCAATTTCTTGAAGGTTATTAATATATCCTCCAACCAATTCTTCTTCTAGTTTTTTAGAGATGTAAAAAAAAGCTGTGCTAGTGGTTTCTAATTTTTCCATAATAAAATACGAATTTATTCTTCTTCAAAATTAACATATGTGTTGTTATTATATTTATAGATCATTCTAGTAATTTTTTTGTTTTTATAGTTATAATTTTCAAATAATTTTTTTTCATCTTGATCTTTAAATAAATCAAATGGTGTTTTTTGTGTTAGATCTAAAAGATAGTAAACTCCTTTAAATTTGGTTTTAACTATAGCGTGTGTTCTATCATCTTCTAACAAAACAACATAAATATATGCTTTATTGTCTTTTAGTGCTTTCATGATGGAACAAAGCATATTTGCTGCATCTTGTTCGTCTGCAATTTTGTGTTTTAAGATCTGTGTTGCATCTAGCCAATACAAAACTCTAATATCGTTTTTTGCAACTTCTATTTCTGATTTTAGGTAATTATAAATTACTCTTAATGTTTCAAAATAGTCTTTATTAAAATCATAACCAATAGGTTTGTATTTAGAGATTATGCTTTTAACACTAAGATTGTCAGGATCTACCATGTCTTTTATTTGTGAAATGGTTTTTTTCTCATTATTATTTATTATATCTTTATAGGTTGTTAATATTAGTTCATAATATTTATTTTTCGCACTTTCATTTATTTGCAAATTATTATTTGTGCTTTTGGTCATGTTTTTTATAAATTCTTCTAGCTCTTGGGTTCTATTTTTTAAATTATCTCGCTCTAACATTAGTTCGCTTAGATCTCCTTTAAGTTTAATATTTTGAAATCTTAGCTCTCCACCTGTATCTTGGTTTTTTTGCAAATCTGTTAGTTTGGAGACTTCTTCATTTACAGCTTCATCTATTTTTTTTAATTCCTCATTTATGTATTTTATAGTTTTTGCATAATTATCATCTGTTATGCTTTTAGCACTATACTTAAATGAGACTTCTTCTTTTTTTTTAAGAAATTCTTTTTTTTTATTATTTAGTTGTTCTATTTTTTGCCAAGTGTTTTGTTCTTTGCTTACTGGAACTTTTACTTTTTTTTTAAGGTTAGTTATGGTTATTAATACCCCAAAAACAATTATGATTCCTACAATTATTATAATTTGAATAAATTCTATTTCCATATTTATTTTCTTTTCTTTGGTTTTTACTTATATATATTTAAAGCAAATCAATATATATAGTTTTTGATTTGTTGTTTTTTGTTTTAGGTCTCTATTTATTTTTTAAACAGTTATGTAAAGTTTGTTTGTGTTTTACAAAATTATCTATTTATAAAGTTTTAGTTTCTATATATAATATACAATTATTTCAATATAATTGTTATTTTATCAAACATTTTTTATTTAAATATATGGAGGAATGAATATATATGGCAGCAGCTAAACCAAAGCTAAATATTGTTTTTATCGGACATATCGATCATGGAAAATCAACAACTGTTGGTCGTTTAATGTACGATACAAAAAACCTAAGTGATCAAGATTATAGAAAGTTAGAAGCAATTGCTCAAGAAAAAGGAAAATCTACTTTTGCTTTCGCTTACTTAATGGATGTTACTAAGGAAGAAAGAGATAGAGGTATTACAATTGATGTAAATTATAAAAAATTAGATACAGAGAAATATTCTTTTACAGTAATTGATGCCCCTGGTCATCAAGATTATGTTAAAAATATGATTACTGGAACCGCACAATCTGATGCAGCTGTTTTAGTAGTTGCAGCAAAAGATGGAATTATGGCTCAAACTAAAGAGCATGCATTTCTAGCTCAAGTTATGGGTATTAAACAAATTGTTGTTGTTGTTAATAAAATGGATGAGGTTGAGTATAAGGAAGATGCTTTTAATAAAATAAAAGAAGAAGTTTCAACTTTATTAAAAAGATCTGGTTTTAAAGAAGACCAATTACAAATAATCCCAATTTCTGCATGGAATGGAGAAAATATTACTAAAGCTTCTGAGAAAATGACTTGGTTTAAAGGTCCATCTTTGTTAGATGCAGTCAATAATTTTAAACCTGCAGATGATTTATCAGGTAAACCATTAAGATTACCTGTTCAAGATGTTTACAACATCAAAGGTGTTGGAACAGTTCCTGTTGGTAGAGTTGAGACAGGTGTTTTAAAACCAAATGATAAAGTTGTAATTATGCCAGAAAATATCGTAACAGATATTAAATCAATTGAAGCTCATCACGAACAATTACCTGAAGCATTACCAGGAGATAATATTGGTTTCAATTTAAGAAAGGTTGGAAAAGGAGATATAAAAAGAGGTTCTGTTATAGGTCCTGAAAATAATCCCCCAACAGTTGCTGAAGAATTTACAGCTCAAATAGTTGTATTAAACTACCCTACAGCAATTGCACCAGGCTACACTCCAGTATTCCACCTTCACACAGCACAAATGTCTTGTACTATCACAGAATTTATTAAAAAAGTAGCACCAACTCAAGAAGATAATCCAAAGTTTTTAAAGACTGGTGATGCTGCAATAGTAAAGATTAGACCATTACAACCATTAGTTGTTGAAAGTTTTAAAGAGTTTCCACAATTAGGTAGATTTGCTATTAGAGATCAAGGTAAAACAGTTGCAGCAGGTGTTGTACAGGATGTAAAGAAAAAACAATAAGTTTTTTCTTATTTTTTTATTTTTTTAAAAATCATAAACAGGAAAAAATATGCAGACAGCAAGAGTTATTGTTACAGGAACAGATTACAAAAAAATCACTGATTTTTGTCAAGAAATTATTGGAATTGCAAAACAGAGTGGAGTTAAACATTCTGGAGTCATACCATTAAAAACAAAAAAATTAGTAGTACCAAACAGAAGAGGTGTTTCTGGTGGTGGTACTGAAACTTATCAGACTTATCAATTAAGAATTCATAAAAGAATAATTGATGTAAAAGCAGATGATAAGACCTTAAGAAGAATTATGAGAATTGATGTTCCTACAGATGTGCAAATAAGTATAGAATTAAAAGGGTAAATTCTTTTTATTATTTTTAATGCAAAAATCATTTTTGTGTTTTTTTGTAAAAAAAGGGCTGTTATAAATTACAGTTCTGTTTATTTATATTTGTTAAATTATGGTTTATGATGTTTCAATATGCTTCTAAAAATTGTTATATTGAAAAAACTAATTCTATTACTAAAAAAATAATTGCAAATAAAAAATTATTTTCTGAAATAGATTCTGCTTGTTTTGAGCAATTAGATAATATTTCTAAATTACCAAATATTTATTCCCCAGTCATTGGTTTATCTGATCTACATGTTGGTTATGGTGTGCCTATAGGTTCTGTTTTTGCAAGTCCGGTAGATGTTGGAATTATTAGCCCTGAAGCTGTTGGTTTTGATATTGGTTGTGGTATTTCTGTAATAAAAACTAATTTATATAAAAAAGATCTAGATTTGCCTTCTTTAAAAAAAATAACAAAAGCTCTTGAAAAATTGCCTTTGGGATTATCCACAAAAGGGCACTCTCTTTTCAAATCTGATTTTTCTAAGATATTAGAAACTGGTGTTTCTTGGTCTATTGAAAATAATTTTTTGAATAAAAAGGATCTAAAAAATATTGAGTATAAAGGTTCTTTTAATACCGCAAACACCAAGCACCTAAGCAAAGAATCAAAGGCTAGAGGTATAAAGGAGATTGGCACCTTAGGGCAAGGGAATCATTTTATTGATCTTTTGTTGGTTGAAAATGTTTTTGATAAAGCTTATTTAAAAAAGCTAAAACTAGAAAAAAATCAATATATAATAATGCTTCATTCTGGTTCTCGTGGTTTTGGTCATCAAATCGCTAGCGAGTTTTCTAAAGGTTTTAAATATAAAGATCCAATTGCTTATGATTATTTTACTTCTAAAGATTCACAAGCATATTTTGAATCCATGTCTTGTGCGGTTAATTTTGCATTTGTAAATAGATCTGTTTTATCTAATTCAGTAAAGACGGTCCTTTCAAAAACTCTAGAAATTAAAGATTTAAAGTTTGATTTGGTTTCTGATTCTGTTCATAATGTTGCTACAATAGAAAAACACAAAAACAAGAAATTAATTGTTCATAGAAAAGGTGCTTCAAGAGCTTATCTAAGCAGACCAATTATTTTGCCAGGATCTATGCAAGCAAAAACATATATTCTAGAACCAACAAAAAAAATATCAGAAACCCTAAACTCTGTAGCTCATGGTTCAGGAAGAAGACTTTCTAGACAAAAAGCAAAGTCTGAAATTTCTATTACCAATCTGCAAAAAAATCTTTTAAATGATGGAGTTATTTTATCAGGAAGATCAGAAAATATTATGAGAGAAGAACAACCAAATGCTTATAAGGATAGTTTGTCTGTTGTTGAGTCTATGCAAGGTTTTGGATTAGTAAAAAAATCTGCTGCTCTAAAACCAAAACTTGTTATTACTGGTTAATTTTTTTTGTAAATAGGTTTTTTAAAATATTTTATTTACTTATCTTAATAGTTAAAGAACTTTTTATAATTTTTAGAAAAAAAAGGAGTTAGAAAAAATATGAGTGTAAAAAACAAAACAAAAAAATGGGTCTATTATTTTTCAGAAGGTAATAAAGATAAAAAAAATTTACTTGGTGGAAAGGGGGCAAATTTAGCTGAGATGACTAAATTAAAATTGCCAGTACCACAGGGTTTTATTATTACAACAGAGGCTTGTAAATATTATGAGGATAATAAAAAATGGCCAAAAGAATTAGAAAAACAAATTAATACTTATTTAAAAAGATTAGAAAAGGATATGTCTTTAAAATTAAATGATGAAAAAAAACCTTTGTTATTGTCAGTAAGATCAGGTGCTGCTGCATCAATGCCTGGAATGATGGACACCATCTTAAATCTTGGGCTTAATGATAAAATATCAGTTGCTCTTGCAAATAAAACAGAGAATCCAAGATTTGCTTATGATTCTTATAGAAGATTTATTCAAATGTTTTCTTCTGTTGTGTTAAATATTAATCATGACCTGTTTGAAGATGTTTTACATGATGCAAAACTAAATAAGAAGGTAAAAAATGATACTGATCTTGATCTAAATGATCTTAAAAAAATAATTGCAGAATACAAAAGAATTGTAAAAAAAGAAACAAAAAAAGAATTTCCTCAAGATCCAAAAGAACAATTAATCTTAGCTATTAATGCTGTTTTTAATTCTTGGAATAATGATCGTGCCATTATTTATAGGCAGTTAAATAATATTACTGGCTTAATAGGAACAGCAGTAAATATTCAATCAATGGTTTTTGGAAACATGGGCCCTACAAGTGGAACTGGTGTTTGTTTTTCTAGAAATCCATCAACTGGAGAAAATAAATTTTATGGCGAGTTTTTATTTAATGCTCAAGGCGAGGATGTTGTTGCAGGTATTAGAACTCCATTAGAAATTTCTGAACTTAAAAAAAGTATGCCAAAAGTTTATGATCAACTTGTAAAAATCTATAAGTCTTTAGAAAAACATTATAAAGACATGCTTGATATGGAGTTTACTATTCAAGAAGGTAAACTATATATGCTACAAGTAAGAGTTGGAAAAAGAACTACTTCTGCGGCAGTAAAAATTGCTGTTGATATGGTTAAGGAGAAATTAATTACTAAGGATGAGGCTTTGTTAAGAATTAATCCTGATTCCTTAAATCAACTTCTTCACAAAAGACTAGATCCAAAAGCCATAAAACAAGCAAAAATAATAACTAAGGGTTTGCCAGCGTCTCCAGGTGCTGTTACTGGAACAATTGTTTTTGATGCAAAAACTGCTGTTGATTATTCTTCTGATGGTAAAAAAGTGATATTAGTAAGAACAGAAACATCTCCAGAAGACATAAAAGGCATGCATGTTTCACAAGGAATATTAACAGCAAGAGGAGGTATGACCAGTCACGCTGCTGTTGTTGCTCGTGGTATGGGTAAGTGTTGTGTTGCTGGATGTTCTGATATTGGAATTGATGAGTTAAGTAGAAAAATGGTTGTTAATGGAAAAACATATACAGAAAATGACTTTATTACTCTTGATGGATCAACTGGTGTTGTTTATGAAGGTAAGCTTAATGTAATTGATCCAGAACTGTCTTCTTCTTTTAAGGAGTTGATGAGTTGGGCAGACACCAAAAGAAAACTAAAAATAAGAACAAATGCTGATACTCCTAAAGACGCTATTGTTGCAGTTGGTTTTGGGGCTGAAGGTATTGGTCTTTGTAGAACTGAACATATGTTTTTTGAAGGGGATAGAATAAAGGCAGTAAGAGAAATGATTTTGTCTAAAGAACTATTTGGTAGAAAAAAGGCTTTAGAAAAACTTCTTCCAATGCAGAGAAGTGATTTTATTGGTTTGTTTAAGGCCATGAAATCAAGGCCAGTAACCATAAGATTATTAGATCCTCCTCTTCATGAGTTTTTGCCAAAAGAAGCATCAGATATTTTAGAGTTGTCAAGAGAATTAAAAATGCCAATTGCTGAATTAAAAAAGAAAATAGATGGTCTTTTTGAGTTTAATCCAATGCTTGGTCATCGTGGGTGTAGACTTGGGATAATTTATCCAGAAATTACTGAGATGCAAACAAGAGCAATAATAGAAGCAGCAATAGAAGTTAATAAAAAAGGTCAAAAAGTAATTCCTGAAATTATGGTTCCATTGATTGGAACTGTTAAAGAGTTTGTTTTACAAAAGGAGTTAATTATTAAAACTGCAAATAAAGTTATCTCTGATAAAAAAGCAAAACTAAATTACACAATAGGAACAATGATAGAAATTCCAAGGGCAGCATTAACAGCAGATAAGATTGCAAAAGAAGCAGACTTCTTTTCTTTTGGTACAAATGATCTAACTCAAATGACTTTAGGGTTAAGTAGAGATGATTCTGGTAAATTTTTACCACAATATGTTGATTTAGAGGTTTACAAAAGAGATCCCTTTACTACAATTGATCAAGAAGGTGTTGGGCAATTAATGGAAATGACAATTAAGAAAGGAAGATCTGTAAAACCAAAATTAAAGCTTGGTATTTGTGGTGAGCATGGTGGTGAACCTGAGTCTATCAAATTTTGTAATGATCTTGGCTTAGATTATGTTTCTTGTTCTCCATACAGAGTACCAATTGCAAGACTTGCTGCTGCCCAAGCAGCGATTTTAGAAAATAAGAAAAAAAGCAAGTAATTGCTTTTTCTTATCTTATTATAATAAGATACTTATTTAAATATTTTGTTTTATTTATTATTTATGGTTGTTACTTGGACAAAACACGCAAGATTAAGATACGCAGAACGTGCTTTAAAATATAATTTAACTTATGGCGATTTAGAACTAGAGCTTAAAAAACAAAGGGTAAAGTTGAAGCAAAATAATAATATAAAAACTATTTTTCAAATTAATAATTCTTTTTTTACAGCTATAAAAAAAGAAACTAATGATTATCTTCTAGTACTAACTGTTTGGGAATCTAATGAAGATGAGGTGGATTTATGGAAAAAGAAATAAAGTGTCCTTTTTGTAATGGCGTTGCTGTTTTAGAATATGAAGATCTTATATTAGATAATGGTAAAATAATTATAAAAAATGAACCTAATTATAAATGTAAAAAATGTAAGCAAGAGTTTTGTACTAGTGAGCAAATGTTTCATTTAGATAAATTATTACACGAAACTTTTTTATTTAAAAGAAATATTATTGTCGCTGGTAAAAGTTTAGCAGTGACCTTGCCTTCTGATGTGGTTGCTCATTATAATTTAAAAAAAGGGGATAAGGTTTCAATTTTAGCAGAACCAAAAGCTATTAAAATAAAGTTTTTTGAATAATTTTAATCTCTTGTTCTTTTTTTATTTTTTCTTCCATTTCTTTTTTTTCTTGTTCGCTAAAACAAATAAATGGAACTCCATAGTGTCCAGCACCACCTGGTCTAAACACAACTAGATCTTTTCTAAATGCTATTATGTATTTTGCAATATTAGAGTCTATTTTTTCTAAGATCTCTTTTGGAGTATTTAACATAAGATTGATCTCACAATCTTCTTTTAACATTTTTTCATAGATCTTTATTACTTCTTTATCTTGTATTTGTTTTTTGTTTAATGCTATTTGTATGATTTGTGCTAGTGGCATCAAATATTTATATTCTGGCCTTTTTGTTAATTGTTTATATTCCGTGTTTCCTTGTTCTCTTGCAATTTCTTTAATTCTGTCATTAACTCCTTTTTTTATAGTTCCTTTACAAATAAGACATTTCCAATTATATTTTATTGCATCTTCTAGTGTGTAGATTTGTTTACACACTCTACAAGCAGATCTATTATATTTTCCTTCTTGTGGGTTATATCCCACATTAAATAAAAGTTTTTGTTTTTTTTCTAAAAGTTCTTTAATACACTCGTAGTTTGGTTTCTCTAGATCAGCACAAACAAACTCTCTTCCTATTCTAAAGCTGTTAGGGGAATGTGCATCAGAGAATGAAAAAAAAGTTAGATCTTTAAGCTCAGGAATAATATTTGCACTTTTTGTATCTGCTGATAACCCTAGTTCAATAAATTTTATTTGTTTATAGTTTTTTCCATATGCTTCTTTTATAGATCTGTTATTTGCATA
>CAZPGO010000029.1:0-4117 GCA_964586355.1 uncultured archaeon | reverse complement strand
ACTGCTGAATTAATCTGTCTTCTTAATTCTCTTACAGACCAATTTTCTAGAACACATTGTTTTTCATAAAAAGATCTTTCATTATCATCAGATATTCCTAATAATTCTATATAATGACTCCAGGTTAATAAGTCAGACAGTGTCTGACTTTTTTCTTTATTATTTATTTTTTTAGAAAATGGATATTTTAGATATAATAATCTCATATAGACAATATTACTTCTACTAAAACCCTTTCCATATCTAAGTTTAAGATCTTTTGAAATATTATCTAAAAGCATAGAGCCATATTCTGCTTTTTCTTTTCCATTTTGTTCAAACTCTACAATTTCTTTTCCAATTTGCCAATAGGTTTTTACTAAAATGGTGTTAATAGAGAGAATAGCAGATCTCCTTCCGTGATTTAATATTTCTCCAATATTTGTAATAAGCAAAAGATATGATTTTTTAGTCATAATAATTTATTACTTTAAAATTAGGGGGTGTTTTTGTAAGGGAGGTATTGTCCACTGCAACTGGTTTCGCTCAGTATAGCCCTTTTAGAAAAAGTGCTCAACCCCAAAATAAACTTTTTCATAAAAGTTTAATCAAAAATGAAATAGAAAGAAAGCCTAGGAAAGAAGAATCTTATCACACTCAATTAACTAACAAAAATAGCTAAGAAAAAAATATATTTTATCTTGTATTTTTATAATTTTTCCATTATCTTTAGAGCTGTTTTATTCATTTTCGAAAAAGCAAACCATCTTTTTCCAAGATCTTTAATAGATGCCCCAATATGATAAACTTCGTTATTATCAATTATTAAAAATCTATCATGACATTTTTTCAATACTATTATATCTATTTTTGAATATTGTTGATTATATTTCTCTAAATCCAATTTTTGTTTTTCTGTTATTTTTTCAGTATAGATAGTAATTTTTACATTTAATTCACAAAAAAGAGTAAGAACAGAATAATCAACAAAATTATCTATAAGGATAATTGATTTTTTTGCTGATTTTAATAGCTCATTAATAAACTTATAAGCATCAAATAGTTGACCATCATAAAAAACACCTTGTTTTTTAATAAATGTTTTATTTTCAATAGCATCAAATATTTTATTAAAAATTTTCTTATTCTCTATTTGTTTTTTCTCTAGAGATTCAACTTTTTAAAATAACTCTGTGTTATTTTTAATAACTTTTCTCATATCAACAAAAGCCCTCATTATTTGAATATTAATTTTAATTGCTCTATCACTTTTTAATATTCCAGAAAGCATAGCCACCCCATGTTCAGTAAAAACAAAAGGCAATTTTTTTCTACCACCTCTTTCTGTTTTTGATATCACAAATTGTGATATCAAATTATTATTATGTTTTAAATTTTTAAATTCTTCTAAAGTTAATTGGAACATAAAATCTTTAGGAAATCTATCTTTATTTCTTTTAACTGCTTGATTTAAAACACTAGTATGAATAGCATAAAATTTTGCAAGATCACTATCAAGCATAACTGGAAGGTTCCGAATATTATATATTTTGTTTTTTAGATTTTCAATAAGCTCTATATTATTATTCAAAGTCACAAATATACTATTAATTTAGAAACGGCAGTTATTTTTGGAAGGGGTCTTGTCCACTGCAACTGGTTTCGCTCAGTATAGCTTTTTTAGAAAAAGTGTTTGACCCCAAAATAAACTTTTTCATAAAAGTTTAAGTAAAAACAAAATAGAAAGAAAGCCTAGGAAAAGAAATGACAAAAACGAGAGAAAGAAATAAGATCAAAAAAGAAATAAAAAACATTAATATAAAAAACCAAATAAAAATAAAGGTATTTTATTATTATCACAAACCAAACTATCAACAACTAAATAATCTGCTTTTTGATTATTTTTTTTATTTTGACCAACACCCTCAAATACTTTATTATTTATCATAAAATCAGCAGATTTATTTTTACCTGTTTTTATATAACAATTTGGATTTACAGAATACTAAAAAACTCTTTTAAATTGATCAGAGTAGTGAACAAAAATGCACTAATTTGATCAAGCTGTTGAACAAAATTAATATTTAATCACAGAAGAAATAATTGGCTTAAAATATTAAAAAATATTTATAATAACAAAATATTTATAATAATAAACTCTTATAAAAAAACTAACTTAACAACCAATTAATTATTGGAATAAATTTTATTTTCTTGCCATCTATTATTTCTTCTTTCTCTAGATTATCAGTTATTATTATTCCTTCCTTTAATTTAAATTCATTTAAACAAGAAAGCAAACCATTTATTTCTCTTTCCTTTGTTTTTGTGTCTGTTAAATCATAGGTTACTTGTATTGCTTGTGTTATCTTTAAACCCTCTTTTATTATAAAATCACACTCTTGATTTTTAGTGTTTTTATAATAATATATCTCCTTAGATCTTCTCTTTAGTTCAATAAATACTAGATTTTCATAAGCTCTGCCCAAGTCCTTACTAAACTTAAAAGAAACTGCATTTATTAGCCCTAAATCAACAGGATATATTTTTTTTGCTGATTTAATTTGATTTTTATAAGAATAACTATATTTATTTATTAAAAACAACAAATAACATTCAGATAAATAAGAAACATAATTAGAAATTGTGTCTCTTGATAAACCAACATCTTTTGCTAAATTAACATAATTTACTTGTTTTGTGTTATTTAATAAAATAAATATTAAAAAATCTTTTAGTTCAATTACATTTCTTACTTTATATTTTTCAGTAATATCTCTATAAAGTATTGTATCAAAATAATTTTTTAGAATTTCATTTCTTAAACTTTCTTTTGCTTTAATTACTTCCGGAAAACCACCAGTATTAAGATATTCTCTATATTTTTTTAAAAGCTCTATTTTTTTTGTGTAAATATCTTTTATATTAATTATATCAATTTGATAATACTTTAAAAACTCTTTAAAAGAAAAAGGATAAACTTCTTTAGATATTATTCTCCCTGTTAAATAAGAATTAATATTTTTTTTAAGAAGCCCAGAATTAGAACCACTTATAATTATTTTATAATCTTTATTAAGATCATAAATGGTTTTAACATATTGCTCCCAATCAGGTAATTCTTGTATTTCATCTAGAAAAATATATGTTTTTGATGTTGTTTCTTTTAATGTTTTATATTCTTGTATTATTTCATCTATTTTTTTATAATTTAAATCTTTTAATCTCAAATCGTCTACCTTAATAAATAATATATCCATTGGATCTATTTTATTATTTATTAATTTAGAAATTAATTGATATAATATTGTTGTTTTACCTGATCGTCTTATGCCAGTAATAAACAATATTTCTTTTAGTTGTAATAACTCATATATTTTATTTGTGTTCTCTCTGTCCATACTATTTTCAGTATATTTGTTCCACCACGGATTCCATTCAAATAATATATCTTTATACATATTTAATATATAGTTGCGAAATATATAAAAAGAAGATGGTTATAATCAGCACAATTTTAATTTTGTGAGTAATATAACCGACATGGAATTTCTCATAAAAAATAATTAGTTTACAAAAAAACATTTTTTTAAAAGTGTCATTTCAAATGACGCTTTTATTAGGTTTTTGTCATTTAGAATGACAGATTTTATTGACCAAAGAACCTTTTTCAAAAAAAGGTTCAACAAAAACGAAATTTAAAAAAAGGTTCATCAAATAATTTTTTTCAAAAAAAAAATTAAGAAGAAATAAGATTCAGAAAAATCTACACTAATAACAAGCAAGAAAAAATTTTAAAAAAAAGAAAAAGGAAAAAAAAGAGAAAAAAATCTCTTTTTTATAGATCAACTTAGTTCATTGCTTCGATAGCAGCGATTAACTCTTTAGCAGCTTCAGCTGTATCTTCTTTGTGGAATCCTGCAACAATTATATTACCTTGTGCATTCTTACCAGCAACGAAGTCACCTGCTTTTGTAATTAAGTCTTCTAAACCTAATGTTGTTGCTTGTTCGTTAACCATCCATCCACCAACTATGATTTTATTACCAGCTGGTAATGTATCTGTATCTAAGTAAGCAATGTTTCCGAAAGTAGCTGGAGTATATGTTGTAGCAGAACCTTGAGGAGCTGAAACTAA
>CAZPGO010000028.1:0-14199 GCA_964586355.1 uncultured archaeon | reverse complement strand
GGTATCAGCGGCAGAAAACAAAGTGGCAAAAGCACTTCTGGTGATTATTTGCTGGGGTTTTTTCAAACTCTTTTTCCCGAAAAGACTATTAGGCAATATGCCTTTGCAGACAGATTAAAAAAAGATATATGCATAAATATTTTAGGTTTATCTTATGATCAATGCTATGGTACTGATGATCAAAAAAACACATTAACAAGTGTTTTTTGGAAAGAAAAAAAATTAACAGCTAGAGAGGTGATGGAGGTTGTTGGAACTGATATTTTTAGAAGTTTAAAAGTTGATGTTTGGACTAGTTCTACATTAAGTTTAATAAAAAAGGAAAACCCTGATATAGCCATAATAACAGATGTTAGGTTTCCAGATGAAGTTTCTTCTATAAAACAAGAGAGTGGTTTTGTATTGAGACTTACTAGAAATCCTTTTAATTCTAATAATTTTATAGAAAACTCATTGGATAGTAATAATTATAATTGGTCTAATTTTGATTATGTTTTAGATAATTATAACATTAGCAAAGAAGAAAAAGAAAACAAACTAAATTATATTTTTACTAACTTTTTTTAGTTTATTTATTCCTCTTTCTGTTATTACTACAAATTTCCACCCTCTCATTTGACAATAGTTATCACAAGCCACCCATTTAGCATTGTTTTTGGGCAAGTCTGTTTGGTTTGATGGTTTAATTTCCCATACTTCTTTGTGGTTATCATCAAAGATTACTACCAAGTCTGGGTTGTATGTATGTTTTTTTCCTTCAAATAAATATCCTATTTTAATTGGTTCCACATAATATTCTATTACACTGTTTATTTTTTCTAAAGCTTTGTAAACATCTAACTCATAACCGCTTCTGTAGTGCAAAATTTTGTTGTTTTTCTTACTTTCAAAATATCCTTCTTTAAATTTTGGCTTTTGATAAGTTTTTTTATTTTTTGTAAAATCCCTCCACAAAGTGGCTCTCAATTGTATTACTTTTGGTATGGATTCTTTTGGATGGTGTGCTTTGTAGTGAGTTCTTATGCACCTAACTGGATATCCACATCTATTTAAAGGGCATAACACATAGTCTCTTCCAATTTCATGTTCTTTTATTATGTGGTTTTTATAAATTTCGTGACTATCCAGGTTTATTCCACATACAAAACAGGTATATTTTCTATCCATCTTTTAATTTTTCTTTTACTTTTTCTATTTGTAGTACTTTTATTTCTTTTAAATCTTTTTTATAAAATTCCTTTTTTTTATCTTCTCCTTTTAATAGATCTTCTATAGGGTAGCCATAAAAATTTTCTTTTTTGTATTCTAAATAATTTTTTTTAATTTTTAAATTTGATTTCATTTTTGCAAATATGATTCTGTCTTGCTCTTTTGCTCCATATAGTTTATTTTTATATTCAAAAAACATAGTTATTTGTTTTTCATAAAAAAACTCGTCTAGTTTTTTATTTTCTTTTATAAAAGTTTTAAATTTTTTAAACATATATATTATGTATGTTATACTTTAAAAAGTTTTTTGAAAATTATGAATCTGGATTAGAAGATGAATTGGGAATTAGCTGGGAGGACTTTTTAAAAGTTTATGACAATCAAGGTAGTGGCCAACTCAACCAGGATTTTAATACTTTTTTAAAGATTGGAAACGAGTTATATAAAGGAGGAACGTTCCGAATAGTTCCTGGTTCCTTAAATAAGACTGGTGCATCAGTAGTAATTACAGCCAAAACAAGAAGTTATTTACCTGGTCAAAAAGTAGATGATTCTGATTTGAGTGGAAAAGTTTATCATTTAAATAAAAAGCAATTATTTAATTTATTAACAAGAGGTTGGATTCCTTATTGACTTGTTTTTATTGTTTTTGCTTAAATTATTTGAAATAAATACTATATACTAATGTAAGATTTTATTAAATCTTTATGCAAGTTTATTAAGTTAACTATATTAGAATATCTCTATAAATATGAATTTTAAAGCTTGGTTAAACACTCATGAGGCTACTTTAAGCTACGGAACAACCGGTGGTGCCGGTGATGTGGCTACTTTTTCGAGGCCTATAGGTCTGGTTAGAAAGGATATGTATGCAACAATACCCAAGAGACGAAGACGAAGATCAAGTCGTAGACGATATATTGAGCAACAGGAGTAAAAGAAAAATAAATTCTAAAAAGAAGGGCAACAGGACGGAATTAGAACTTGCTAAAATATTAACTAAAAGATTTAAAAAAGCTTTTTCTAGAAGTATAGGCAGCGGTAATAGATGGAGTCAAACTCCTTATCTTCCAAAACATGCGCAAGATGTTTTTAGTTCTGATTTAATAACACCCATTGAATTTAAATTTATACTAGAAGTCAAAGGTGGCTATGACGGCATTGATTTAAATTCAATTTTGGTTAGGGGTAATAGCGACCTGAATAAGTTTTTAACTCAAGCCTTCAGAGATGCCAAAAGATGTAATAAAAAACCTTTGTTGGCTTGGAAAAGATCTAGAAAGCCTTGGCTGGTTTTTATTCTTAAAAAAGATTTGGATTTAGTTGGTAATAATTTTACTTATAGTTTAAACTACAATCAGTGGGTGGCAATTTCGTTAGATGAATTTATAAAACTAGATGATAGTTTTTTCTTTTCTTCTAAAGTTGATTCATGAGAATATTTGAACTTGGTTTTTCTCTGATACGTATATGTTTTCTCCATGCTCTAATTTAAACCAAATGTTATATATTCCTTCTTCCATTTCTGTTGTGTCCATTAAATAGTAACCTAAGTTTTTTTCTCTGAAGCTCACTAGCTCATCTTCTATAATTATTTCTTTTTCTTCCACAGGGCAGTTTCCGCAATTTTTTTCTATATTTATTTTTAATTGTGATGTAATTGCTATATTTGCGTAATACTTTTCTATATCTTCTATTCTTGGAGTTATAGGGTTTATTTCTATGACTAGGTATTTTTTGCTACCTAAAATTATTTTATTTGGTTTAAACTTAAAGCTAAAATCATAAATGTTTGGACCCGAAGACGTGAACCATATAGATGGTAATACTTGAAAAAAATTATTTACGTTATTTACAGAACAGTCTTCGCTTTCTTCAAACTGTATTTCCCATTTATCTATGTAATTTCCTATTGTAAATTCTTCTTTATTCAAGTGTAAATCTATGTAATACTCTCCATTTGATGGATTTTGAATTTCTTCTTGATCTATTGTTTTTATTAATAGTTCTGTTTGATCTTCTTGGCTTACTTGTAATATTTTTACTTTATTTATTTTAAAAACATTTTTTTTCTCATTTGAATTAAAAGAAAAAAGTCTAAGCCTCACAATATCATTGCAATTAGGATTTTGAAATCTTTCTTTTATTTGATAGTCACTGTCACTAGACATCTTTACCTCTTAGTTTTAATTTTTCTACGCTCTGCTTCCATTTGTTCATTTTCTTTTTCTTTTTGCATTATAAATCTATTTATTAGCCATTTTCTTAGATCTATAGGCAATGACATACAATCTTTTGTTGATTGGTGCATGTGATATTGAAAAAAGAAGATATCCTCAGCTATGCTTTCCCATAGCTTAAAACAAGAGTTTTCTACTCCTTCTCCCTCCTCTTCTTTGGGAAGAAAAAATTTGATTCAAGTGGCAACTCCACTTCAAATTCGGCCAAGCACATTGGGCAAGCAATTTGTACTTTTGTATCTACTCCAAAAGGAGGTTCGCTTGTGCAATTTCTTAAATAATTCACATCTGATATTGGTAAATTTTTTATTAAAGTTTGAAGTTCTCTTTTTTCTGTTATGCCTTCTATTCTTTCTGTTAAAAGAGCGGTTCTGTAAATAAGAGTATCGTCTGTTGAGTCTCCAAAATTTTTAATCCTTCTTTCTCTGTGTCTTTGTATTTCTGTTTCATCTCCTCCTTTTGATAGCCTGTAGGAGAAAGACAGTCCCGAAGTAGGTAGTTTATCTTCTAAAATGGGTCCGAAATTTTCTGGGCAATATTCTACTTCCAAAGAGTCCAAGTCTAGTTCTGTGGAGAATTTTGAATCACATTCTGGACACTTTATTTCTACTTCATATAAGTTTGAGTAACTTATTCCTCTTAGGTAAATTAAGAGATATGTTCTGTCCACCGTCAATAGGTTTTCAACTTTAAAAGGTTCCTTTATGCACCGAGAAAATATCATGTCTAGTGCTGTGCCCTTTTTGATAAATCTTTGTGTTGCCAATATTTGCTCTTCTTCTCCTGTCATTGGTCTTATGCTTAAAACTCCATCTGTTGGGCCGTCTTCTCCATTATAAAATCTTCCATTTGATGGAAGGCTTATTTTTTCATAAACTGCTTTTGATTTTATTGCTTCTAGTATTTCTTTTAGTTCACTAGATCCTGATATAGTTTCTACTCTTGAATCGCTTTTTTCTCCTTGGATTTTATTTAAAAGCTGATTTGGTATGTTGCCTTTTACTTCAAAAGGAAAATTTTCTTTTTTGACCTGAGATTCTTCGTTGGCCATTTTTCTCATATTTTCTATTTTATTTAATTTTTCCTGGTTTTCTGATGATTCATTTTTTTCACTTCTTACTCTGTAAACATCTTCTTCTGACATATTTTTTTCCTTTAATTTTAATTGTGGTTAATTTTACTATTTTAGCATAGTAAAAAAAACTTTTTTCTATGCTAATAAATTTTTTTAATATTGAAGATTGTATCTTTATGAAAAATATTGATTTTATTCATAGAAAATATTTTTCAATTTTTCAAGAGTGGGCATCAAGCAAGGCCACAGGAGATATAAATAAAGTTAAAAACTTAAAGATAAAACTATTGAATTTAATAGATGAGAGTGACTTGAAAGAAATAGAAAAATTCTACAATAAAAAGATTTGTTTAAAAAAAATAGAAAACAATATTGTTAATAATTTTAATTCATTAAACGAAGCCAATCTAAAAGATTACTTAAATTTTTGTTTATTTAAAAATAAGACTCAAGTTTTCTTGACTTGTTGGAGATAACTGTTATAATTTTTTTATGCAAGAACTTATTGTTTTTATATTAGGGTCTGTTGGTATGACCCACATTATAATAGACGGAGCCATCTTTAATAGTGTTAGAGCTTTTTTGAGGTTGCATATTCCTTCTTATTTACACAATTTATTTGAGTGTTATATGTGTTGTGGTTTTTGGTGTGGCGTATTTTTAAGTTATTTTTTATTATCTAAAAACTTTTTCTTTATTTTTTCCTGCGGTTGTTTATGCAGTCTTCTTTCTCATTTTCATGCTACATTGCTGAATTTACTTGAAACTCTATCTATTAAAAATTTAAATGAATAAGATAACCTTGGCTGATATAAAAGTTGCCTTAAAGGACAAGAGGTTTAGGGATAGCTTGCCTTCTTGTTTAAAAGAAGATTTAATCAAGTGGCAAAAAAATCCTGGATGTGGCTGCAATATACCTTTTTACAAAAAAATAATATTGGAAGCAAGCGACACCATTAATAACTACTACCCAGATAAAACTATAGATAGTAATAGCTTAAAACTTGAAGATGGATTTAAAATTGTTAATAATTTTTTGGTAATTAACTGTTCTATACATGAATTAGAAAAAAAATTGAAGAGTTTAGATCCAGGTAGTAAGCAAATGGCTGTTGCTAGATATGAAGATCAAGTTACAGTTGTAATAAATAATTTAGATTGATTCTTTGCATCTTTTTATCATCTCTTCAGGATATTTTTTATATTTTTTTATTTCTATGGAAAAATCATCGTCTATTTTTCTGTTTTCTCCAAACATAATTGCATTTTCATAAAAATACATTGATTTTTGATATTTATTTAATTTGTAGTTTATATCACCTAAAACACACCAAAATTCTGCCATGTCTGGTTTGTGATCAATACAAAAAATTATGTCATTTACACTTTGTTTAAAATTTTTAAATACATGTAAGTTTATTATCGATTGATAGTATTTTGTCATGACAACAGAGGGTAAATTTACATTTTTTTCTAAAAAAATGTATTTTTCTGAATGCTTTTTAAATTCTAAATAGTTTTTATTTTTTAAATTAAAACAACACATATAATAATATGATTTTGGATTAGTTTTATTTTTTAGCATCCACTTTTCTATTTTTTCTTTTTCATTTTCTATATTTTGTTCATTTTTTTTTATTAATATATTTGATGTGGGTGTGTTTTTAATATATATCTCTTCATATATTTCGTTTTTAAATATTGTTTCTTTTGTTTTTTTAAATAATCTTATTGATTTGTTTATTATTTCATTATCTAAAATTAAAGCCTTGTATTGATTGTTGTTTTTTTTGTTGTTTATCAAATTTTGAATTTCACTTGCCCCGGCGGCCAATTCCTCCCAGGGCTCTATCGATAAAATCCAATCTTCTTTTGAATTTTTTATTAAGTTGTTTTTATTGTCACAGGGACCAGATGAAATTTTTTCTATTTTTATAAATTTCTTTAAATGTTCTTCTGTATCGTCAGAGCTGTTTAAATCTGTGTAATATACATTTTTGTTTTGAATGAAATCTAGTGACTTTATACATTTTTTGATTGATTTTTCATTGTTTTTTGTTACTATTATTATTGCTATTTTCATATTTATTTATAATTTTTTCATATAGATTTTTTTTTTCATTATTTGTTTTTTCGTAGTATTTGGCTAAATCTTTATAATATTTTATACATCTTGGATCTTCTATTATTTTATAAAATAACTCATAAATATTCATTTTTGTTAAATAAGGCAAATATTAAAATTACAAACTAATATAGTTTGATGTCAAATGAATATTTAAATAACAAAAATTTAGAAAAAATAATATTATTGTTTCAAAAAACAAAAAGAGATAAAAGTTTGTATGGCTTTTTAAGTCAGGATTTAAAGGAAAGAAAAATAACAAGTGAAATTATAGATAAAAGATTATTAGAATCAAGTATTCATTTCACGGATATACAAAAAAATTTAGCTCACGCTTTTTACATTTTGAGTAGCAATATAGTTAGGTATGCAAAATTTAGTTTAATAGATCAGGATGATGCTATTCAAGAAGGAGTCCTTGTTTGTTTTGAAAAATTAGATAAATTTGATCCTAGAGTGGGCAAGGCTTTTAATTATATGACTACTTGTATTCTTAACCATTTTAAACAATTGTATAGATCAGCTAAAAATTATAATGAATTAAAGAAAAAATACCAAGATTTCACCAAAGATAAAGGTGATTTTATCTAGTTTTTGGGCCTCTTTTTTTGTTTACAGGATTTAGTGAAGTGCTTTTTCTGCTTGGTTCATTTTTTAAATCTCCCAATTTATTAAATAAATCTTTATAAATTTCTGACGCATCTTCTCCTGTACATCGTACTGTTTCTTTAATTGAAACTGTTTGCTTCATTTTATTGTAAAAGCCTGTTGACAAAGCAAAGCATTTTTTCGATTTGTCCCAGCTAATGATAACTATCCACTCTCCATCATCCCACTTGTTTAAAGATACTAGTAGTCTTATTGGTTTTTCTGTATAAACATGTTTTGTGTGATATCCCATTTTTTTTATTGCCGCACTCACGTAACCCAGTGTTATTTTTGAATATGCTTCTAAAACTTCATCGGGTTTTGTTTTGAAATTAACTTCTATACTATACCTGGATACATCCGCTTGTTCACTCAGCAATATCCATTCTTTAAATTTTTTCATAAATTATCCTAGTGTTATGCTTGGGAGATCTCCAAATCTATTTATTAGTCTTTCTTCCCATTCTTTTTTTTCTTGAAGACCTTCTTGTAATATTTGTTGTCCATCTAATTGAATTCCTCCGTTGGGCCCAGGAGGATTCATTATTTTAGATCTTATTCTTCCCACCATTATTTTTGCAAACGCCAAGGCGCCTTCTTGCATTGCTTGTGTTACTTCTTTAAAGTCTGGTCTTTTTTGTAAATAATGCACAGCTACCAAGTGATTTTTATAAGGAGTTGGATATAGTTTTATATTAGAATATCCACCTATCCATTCCCATCCACCCTGTTGCCCGGCACTTCTGTGGTACATGTCTTCGTATTGTTTGTATAAAACCCATTCATTCATTTTCCCCCATACCGGAGTTTGAGGGTTTATTCCTCCTGCTATGGATCCATAAGCTCCTGCTCCCATATATTCAAGTGGTATTACCCCACCAAGATCAGCAGCACTAAACGCTAGTTTGCCTACTTCTTTGTATGCCACTTGTCTTATCATCCCAACATCATCTGGCATTTTGTATATAGTTTGTCCTGGTACTGTTTCAAATAAGTACCATTGAAAATACTCTCTGGGAGCATAGTCTTCTATTATTTGTAAAGAAAAATCTACCGCACCATCTAACTGTTGTTGGTCTAACTCTATGTTTATAACAGGGGCTCCCAACATTAGTAAAACGTAGTCTTTTATTTGCTCTCTTACTTTTTCTCTATTTTTTCTAGGAGAAAGAGGAGTCAATGTTTCTGTTGGGCCTAAATCACTAGAACAGCTTGGATTGCAAACTGTGTTTTTGGTTGGGGTGCTTATTTCTAAAATTTTATTCATATAATCTATATATATTTATTATATGGCATTTAAAATGTTTAATTTTAAGAATTTTTTTGTTATTAGTCATGACACAGAGTTCATATTAGAAGCAAGAAGGGGAGATACCCCTGAAAGCTCTGTGTTGCTTGACGAAGAAGACTTAGACTTTCTTTACCAAATAGACTACACTCTTTGGACTTATGCTATATCGACACGCTATGAGGTTCTTTTAGAAGAATTAAAGAAAAGAGATGCTGTTAGAAAAAAAATAGAGTCTGCCTTTGTAAGAGATTTTAATAAGCTATATAAAACAAAAGAAGATAGAGAAAACATTTCATTAGATTCTTTTGTTGATTTTGTAAATAATTTTGCTTCTGGTTTTAATGATTACGGAGACAAGGTTGCTACTCCTGTGGAAGAAAAAGTTAAATTAAAAAATTGGGAAAAAGACTTTAGAGAAGAGTATGGCGAGGATTTTGATAGAGCCAAAAAAAAAGGCTCAAGAAGTTTTCTTCATGAACTCAGATACATGATATGTGGTTATATAGTTCCTTTTGCTAAAGAAAAGAAAGCATACAAATTAAGTGGAAACCGTGGTGCATCTAAGACTTTTGTTCCTATGCATATAAACAGACTTATACAAAAACTAGAAACTACTAAAGGAGAAGAAATAACTCTGCCAGGTAATAGTCAAAAATTAATGAATCTTAGTAGAACTCTTGAAAAAGAAGTTCCTATTGAAATGAAAAAAACAGGAAGTTACGGTTTTGATTTAGGTAGGGCTAGAACTCAAAACATATCTTTGGGAGGGGGTAGGTCAACTGCGGCCGGAAAAACCAGGGGTTTTACCTTTCCTTCACTAGATACTAGTAAAGGTGTTAAGAACTTAATAAGGGAATTAGCTAAATTTAACTACCAAAGGCATATGGGCCCTTTACCTAGTGATGAAAACTTTAAAAAGTTTAGCGGAACTGATAGTGATGGAAGTCCTTTATTGACTTATAGATTTTTTAGTATAGGAAGAAATTTAGAAGACAGCTTTAATTATGATGTAATTAAAAAAAGCTTTAATAACAAAATAGTTGAGTTTATTTCTAAAAATAGAACTTTACAATCTTGGTCTAAAGTCAAAGACAATGGTTTTTATGATATAGTAGATTCTAAGTTTCGTGATGAGATAGAAACCGGAGATTGGGCCACTACAGACAATGAAACAATTGAATACATATTAAAAAACAGATCTGACCTTGTCGCATCTAGCGATGATAAAGAAAATAAGGCTAATATTGCAAGAAGTTATGTTAGTAATTGGCAAAATATTAGTGGAAATAGAAAAATTCTCAATAAATTTGCTGGCTATTTTGCAGAAAAACAGGCCGATCATATATTAGAAACAGGCAAAAGAGTTTTGGGTCCAAGAATATTAGATGGAGAAGATGAAGAAGCCAGAAGGCAAAGTTTTTTGAGATTAGATTCTGATGCTAGAAGTGAATTGGAAAAAAATCTTTCCAAAGAGGAACTAGAGAATTTTATTAAAACTGGCCGCTTGCCATTAAATTTAAAAACAATAAATGGCAAAAAAAAGTTGGTCCCGGGGGATATGGATTATGCTCCGGTGGTTCTTCCCTTTGTTAAAAGAAAGTTTGTTGGTTATGATGGAGAAGAAAAAGAAATTAATGTGCCTTTGTTAAAACCTGGTATGTATTTGTCTGGGGTTTTAAGTTCTAAATCTTCTAATGCTGACTCTAATGATGATGTTAAAGGTGAAGTCGGTAATTCAGATTCAGATCAAGACGCCCCAGAAGACGAAAAAAGTAAGCCTAAAGATGATTTTTATACACCTAGTACAAGCGATAGAACTAGTGTTTACAAACTAGTTGATGATAATGGAGAAGAAAAAGAAGTAAAAGTAATAAGTGCTAAAAGCTCAGGTAGATATTTAAAAAAGGCGGGAGTTGACGGAGTATACTATAGCATAGATACTAAAGGAGCAACTAGAAAGTTTGGCTTTAATAGGTGGAGAAAAAACGACAAGGCTTCTTTTATAAAAGTTTGGTCTCATCCTGATCATATAGATCAAGTTTTTTCTAAATCAGATGTTATAAAAAAATATAAGCAGCTCTTTGGCGGTAGCATAATAGATATTTATGATGATGTAGATCCTATTAATTTTTACTCAAAATATGATCTTCCTGATTATTATCCTTTTGTTTTAAATGGTTATAGAATAGGAGAGGAGATAAAAATTCCACGTAAAACCTCTTCCGATGATGGAGAAGAAAATAGAGAGGGACAATATTCATCGAGCGAGACTGATCCCTTGCGTTTAAAAGTGATTAAGTCGAACTCTAACCCAGAGATTATGGGTTTTCCTTTAATTATTAAGGCCATAAACGACTGTTTATCGATGAAAAAAATTGTTTGTAATAATGATGGCAATGTTGGCTTTAGGGTATGGCTTTTAGAGAATCCTGGTAGAATACAAGATCTTCATGATTATGTTGTCGGAGAGGTAATTGCTGGCGGAAACAAGGGTATTTGGAAAACTTTTCTTGGTGATTCTGGAGAAAAAAAGAGCGCAGTAAATGTGTTTTGTTCGACAATAGGAAAATGGCTACAAAGTGGTTATCAAAAAGTAAAAAGAGGCTCCATAAATCACGGACAAGTAGGTAGAAAATCTAGAAAAAATTTAATAGGAACATTAAGTGTTTTTGCATTTAAACGATCTTTGTCCGAATACCAAAGTTATTTAGATGACTTGGAAAAAAAATCAAAACTTAATAATTCTAATAGCAAAGCTTTAAATTCTATATTTTCTATAGACGTAATTGGAGATGATGATGATGATGAAATGGCCGAATGGTATTTTCCTGGCTATAGAAAATCTGAAAACAAAGGAGAGTTTCAAGCTGATAAAGACAATTTTAGGCCTGACATGGAAAACTGGAGGTTTGGTCCACCAACTGAATTAAGAAACTTTTTAAGAACTTTCTACGAAACAAATAAATCTTTGCTCACACAAGATCAAAAAGATACTTTGTTAGGCAAAGTTAAAGAAGAAAAAGAATTTTTGGTTGGCAATGGGTCAAGTAGTCAAGGCACTATAGGTACAGATAGCTACATATTTAACCAAAAAATATTAGATGATACGCCTGAAGATAGCTCTTTAACTATTAAACAACAAATAGAATCTTTACATGATTATACTAACAAAATTTATCAAAAAGACATAGAACATATCTCTGGCTTATCTGTTGCAAGAGAAAAATCAACCAAAGAACCCTCGTCGGAGGACGCTTTGGTTGATGAAACAAATTCTTATGTTAAAGATTTTAAGCAAAAATTTAATAGCGTAGTTCCAGAAGTTAAAAAATTGGTAGAAAAAATTAACTATGCAAACAATGTGGATTCTAACTTGAGAAAGATTTCAAACATAGTTGGTAACCTCATACAGCTAGGTCAGACTAGCAATGAAAATTTTGTTAAATCTGCAAGTGTTTTTTATTATGTTTTAGGTGATCCAAATAAAGATAGAGGTTCTTTACTAAGAGCTTATACTTTATTTTTACAAGGACTTGGCACAGAAACAAGTGACGCAGAAATAGCTTATATTAGAAAATACCCTGGCAGTAACACTAAAAGTTTTTTTGTTGCCTTAGATTCTATTTCTGATATGTTTTTGAGCGTGGCCGTTAAGTTTGAAAGTATGTTTGATGATGTGCTGCTTCAAATGAAGCAGAATGATGATTATAAAAATTCTGTAATTTCATTTAGAAAAAATCTTGAGTCTAACAATTTAATTAAAGCAAATGTGCTTGAGTTCTTAAGATCAAATATGTATAAACCAGGGGGATTTGCTCGCCCTCAAGGTTACGCAGGAGATTATTTTGATCCCATACCATATATTCACAAGCTGCAGGGGGTCACGTCTTTGGCGGTCAGAAATTATGGAAGCACTCTTAGAAGAATTGATAGCAATAGCTTATCCACAGAACCAGACTTTTCTAATGTAGGAAAGCTTAAAAAGGTTGAAATTATCAACATTATTAATAGTAAAAAAGAAATTTCTGAAAAATCTAGTATAGCTAAAAGAATAAAAGATTACTATACTAAATCTGGACGTTGGGATTCATTAGATTCTTATTTTAAAAGATTTATTGATAAAAATATTGTATAATGTTAGATTTATTAAAAAATAATAGAAACATTTATTTTAAGAAATATGTTTTAGATATTTTAGAAAACAAATACTCGAAGCATGAAAAGCTAGTGGATAGAGTTTTGTATTTTCTGTCAGACTCAGATTTAAAAGATTTTTCTTCTTTTTTGGCAGATGTTTATGAATCAGCTTATTTGAAGTGTGTGGAAGATCACAAAAAAAGCCTAGAAAAGGTCGGCTACAAAGTTAACATAGTTCCTCAATCTAAAGACGGTGTCAAGTCTGACGGAATACAAAAATAAAAATATTTTTCTTCTTCTAGTTTTTGTTCTTTTTTTATTTTCCACCATCTTTTATCCTTGTTTTTTATAAAAATTATAGAATTTTTAAGCAATTCCTCTTTACTTGAAAAGTTTAAATAAAGATCGTTGTACTCTTCTATTTTTATTTCTATTAATTTTTTTTCTTTGTATGTTATTTTTGTTTTTATTTCTTCATATAATTCATCTTTTTTACTTGTTGTTTCCGCTTCTACGTACCAACAAAGTGTTATTTGTTTGTTCGATTTGTTTTCTTGTTCAATTTTTTTTTCTTTTGTTTTTTTTTCTGTTTGGTTTATTTTTTCTTCTTTTTTTGTTTCTTTAAAAAAATTTATTTCTTTTAGTTCTTGCCAAAAAAAATTATGTATTGTGTACTTTTCCCACAGTTCTTGAAATTTCATTAATGGATTGGGTTTAGATACTTTGTATTCTTTGCCATTTTTATTTTTTATCATAAATGTATATATAAATATGTAACACTATAATTTGGAGAAAGTCATGCCTAAAGCTTATACAGAAAGATACAACGGCCTTTATAATGGGGATATAGTAAGCACAGACACATCGACTGGAACTTTGGTGGTTGTTGGAGGTGCCGGAGTTGCTGGAAACTTGAATGTTGGTGGAAATATTGCTGGTGCCGGCACTATACAAATGGGAACTCAGGAGAACAAAGCCACGCTAACTTACACCACCAATACTGCAAGAACTTACACCATTCCTGATGCTGGTGCAAATGCAAATTTTGTAATGACCGAAGGTGCTCAAACAATAAATGGCAATAAAACATTTAGTAGCACAATAACATTTAACAATGACGTCGATGTTGCTGGCGGAACATTATTTGCACACAGTATAGCAAGCACGCCGATTGGCGGTGATGGTACCGCTGCATCTGGTGCATTCACAACACTAACTGCAAACAACTCTGTTACATTTACACAAAACACCGCAAGCACAAGCACTGCTACTGGCACATTGGTAGTGACTGGTGGTGTTGGAATAAGTGGAAATCTTAATGTGGGTGGAAGTTTAACTGCTGGAAATTTAGATATTGGAGATTTAAGTGCCCAAGATTTAACTGTATCTGGCAATTTAACTGTTAATGGTGACACAACCATATTAAACACACAAACTGTAAGAGTAGAAGACAAGAATATAGAACTAGGTAATG
>CAZPGO010000027.1:0-9085 GCA_964586355.1 uncultured archaeon | reverse complement strand
CCTTGAATATTTGTTGTTGAATAAATATTATCAAACCCTTTTGCTATTCCGTGTTTGTTATTTTTTGTAGAATCTTTATGTCCGTCTATTTCATTATTATTTGGAGATTCATTAAGATGTTGTACCATAACAAAATCATCATCCCATGTTTCTTTGTCATTAGTTTCATTTGCAAGTGGGTTTCCAAAATACATGTAGATCGGTGTGTCTTTTGTTGAAGAGAGTTCAGGTATTTTTACCCAAGCAAATAAAGATGATGTTGGTGCTGTTTCTTTTGATCCAACACTATAAAATTCACTAGGATTCACTTGATTATTATATTCTGCTTTTATAGTTTTTGAAGATCTTATGTTATCTGCTATTCTTATTTCATCAACAACTCCTGAAAAACCCTTAATATCTAATCCTTCTTTTTGAACAGCTCCAATTTTTAGACTAGATTCTGGTAAATTAATAACAAATTCTTCTTTTTCTTTTATTGTTTGTGTTGTTGTATATGTTTCATATCCTTCTTTATTTATAACAATAGTAAAAGGATTAAGATCTATTATTTCTGTTCTATTATCTCCACCACCTTCTAATATGGATTTATATTTTATTAAATGTGTTTGTGTATTTTGATCTATAACTCCAAGTGAGTTAGTAGTTAATAAATAATTAGTATTGTTATTATCTGTAATAGATATTGTAGCATTTTCTAAAGGATCTCCATTTTGATCTAATATTTGAAAACTTAATGTTTGTAAAACAAAAACTTTAATATCAATAAGATTACTAGAATTATCAAAATCAGCAAATCTTATTATTGGGAGTCTATCTGGTCTATCGCTATTTGAGTTTATTAGATATACATTTTGATAAAAGTCTTCTGATTTGTTTTTGTAGTAGCTAGTATCTCCTATAATTAGATCATATGTTTGTGCTGTGTTTTTATTATTCCAGATTGTATTAATATAATAAATATCTGCGTTATTCTGGCTTATAGTTGGTGATTGGTATATATGTCCATTATTTATTATCGAATTATTAAAATACCAATTATCTTGTGGATATCTAAAATTTATTCTGTTGTTTGTCAAAATAAGATCAGATAAAGAAGTATATGTTTGTAAATTAAATGCAAAATCAGAAAAATATATAATATTATTTTTTCCAAAATAACCAGATAAAGCAATTGATGCTATGCTTGTGTCGCTTGGTAGTATTGTAGATTCATTTAGTTTAAAATTAATGTTTATTGTTTGTTTTGGAGATATAAAATGTATTTGTGAATTGTTAAATTCTATTTCTGAATTTTTGGATATAGAATAAAGAAAAGTAATATTTTTTTTATTAAATTCTATTTTTCCAGATCCATATATTGAGCAAGGTAAAATCATATTATCTCTATTTATTAAAACTAAATCATTAGCATCTGAATTTTGAATTGCTGTAACAAATTCCTCATATGTGTGTGTCTCTGTAACTTCTATATAACAAATTCCTTTTTTTCTATTGATTTTTGGATCTGTTTCCTCTATTGGAACAGATAATTCCAGGTGTGACCAGGCACCAATAGACCCAACTAAGATTTCATCAGTCATTATTGTTTCGGTTCCTGTAAATCCAACAGATGGTGCTGTTAAATATTTTAGATTTGATGTTTTTCTATCTGGAATAAATTCTCCATTTTCATCAACTAAAGGAATTGTGTCCCATTTAATTGCCATTTCTGTTGCTGGAGAAGGTATTTCGCCCCAGGTTATTTTTATGCTTTTGTGTGTTGTGTTTGTATCTATATAAACTTGATCTGCTGCAGGACTAACAGAATCACTGTGTTGTGTTGAGCCAAGGTGATTATATCCACTAAAGTAATATCTAGTATTTTCTGTTAAAGATCCGCCTTCTACTAGTTCTAAAGAAAGTGTTGGTTTTTGTAAAATGGTTATATTTATTGCTGAATGTATGTTTGGTATTATTAATAATATTAATATTAAAACTATGAAATTATATTTTTTAATCATTTATTATCCTTTTAACTTTGTAAACTAATTTTTTGATTTTTTTCAGAAATTATTTCTTGTTTAGATCTATATGAGTAATATCCATATTTGGAAACTGTTATTGTAAATGGTCCTTGGTAATGATATTTAGATCTTAATCCATTAGCATTTGTTTCATCATATTCTATTAAATGTGTCATAAGGTTATAGTCTACAGATCCATTAATATCTGTATAAATTTCAGAAATTGTAGTATTATTAGAATCTTTAATAATTATTTTTGCTTGATCTATTGGATTTCCAAATTTATCTGTAATATTAAAATATTGAGTGTAAAATAATTTTGCTTTTACTCTGCTCACTCCTGTCCAACTAGATTGATCTACATAGCTTACTAATGGCAGTTTACTTTCTCTATTACTATAACTATTATAAATATTATAATTTGAGTCATCTGTAACACCTTCAGAAAGATAACCTGAACTTGATGCATAAAGTAATAGATCACGAGTGCCACAGTTCTCAAAATAGTTGTTATAAATGTCTGTATTTGTGTCTTTTATGGAACTAAATCGATATAGATATACAGACTTGTTTCTGTAGGTCATATTTGTTAATTCTCTTATTTTTTCGGTGCTATAATATTTTATTAGATCGTAAGAAAGATCTAAATCACTATTAATGCCATTGTGCAATAGAAGTTCTCGATCTCCACTAATTTTTATGTTGGAATAATCATTTTTAAAACTGTATTGATAATTATTATTTATTCTAATACTACAATTATAAAAATTTCCATAGTTTCCACCACTTTGACTTTTGTTTTCTGAAAATATTAAAGAATTATTAAAGTTTATGTTTGGATTTAAATTTTTAGTATAAAGAAA
The DNA here is from genome assembly GCA_964586355.1 of uncultured archaeon. Classification (GTDB taxonomy): domain Archaea; phylum Iainarchaeota; class Iainarchaeia; order Iainarchaeales; family CSSED10-239; genus JAKQTP01. The sequence goes on along the minus strand of CAZPGO010000027.1, from coordinate 6,216 downwards.
TTTAATATTTTTATTTTCAAAGGTTAGTGACCCTGTTCCATAGATTGAACAAAGAGTAGTAAATGAATTATTATTTATTATAAACATATCATTATGATCACTATTTCTTATTGTGTTAATGAGATTTTCATAGGTTTCTGTTCCTGTAATTGTAAGTTTACAAATACCTTTTTTTCTATTTATTCTAGAATCTAAATATTCTGGTAAAATAGATAGTTCTGGATGTGTTAATAAAGCATAACTCACACTTTGTTCAGAAAGAGAAGTTAAGGTAACTTCTGTTCCTGAATTTCCAGACCATCCAAGAGCAGTAAATTTTCTGGATTCTTGTGGAATGTATTCTCCATTTTCGTCTTGTAATGAATCTGTATCCCATCTAATAAATGTGTGTGTTGTTGGACTTTCTAAAACTCCCCAAATTATTTTAATTGATTTATGTGTTTCAGTAGTGGTTATAGTAACCATATTACTTGCAGGGCTAATTGAATTACCCCCATATGCTCCACTTGATATAATTCCTGCAAATGCAGCAAAATAATAAGTGGTATTTGGAGATAGATCTCCTCCTTCAACAAGCTCTGCACTAATAACAGGTGCTGGTAAAACTTCTATTGTTATTTCTGCAAATGTATTTGGTAATATTAACAAAATTAAACAAAATAAAATAATTTTTTTTAACATAAATATAAACCCTTATTTTTTATTCATCAATTGTTGGACAATTATTAACCAGTTCTCCATTAATATACAATAATAATCGATTACTACCATACCCAACATCATCATCAACATCATTAACAAAAACAAAATTAACAAATTCGTTTGTATTTATTTCTGTTTCACATCTTTTAACATCATCATCAAAAACAAAAGAAATATTTGAATCATCTGTAACAATTGCCCAAGATCCCCATCCTTTTTGAGTAATTATGTTTTCGGATAGTTCATCATAGGTTTCAAGATCACTTTCTTTTCTTTGAATCCAACCGCTTATTACAAATTTGTCTGATTTTTTTAGATTAATGGTGTTATTTAAATTAATATAATTGTTATTAACATCTAAAATTATTGCTCCATCAATAACTCCATTATAATCAGTATTTGAATATTCATTATTATAAAAACCAGTAGCTGTTCCATGATTAGAATATATAGAAGAATCAATAAATCCATTAACTAATCCATTACTTGGAGTGTCGTTAAGATGTTGTACTAACAAATAATTTTCATTCCAAATATTTTCTGTATTAATGTATATTTGATCTCCAAAAAACATATATATTTCTGTGTTGTTAGTTTTGGAAATGAATGGTATTTTTATCCATGTAATTAATTTTCCATTTTCTTTATTAAAATATTCTATCTCATGATCAATTTTTGTTTCTTTATCTAAAAGAGTAAAATAAATATCTTTACCATCATTTCTTGAATATTCTATTAGATCTTCATCACTTGTTGAAAATAGCATTTTAAAATCTATAAGATCTTCTTCTACTTTTGAAGAATCTATTATTATTTTTTTATAAAAATATTTTGTTTGAAAAAAGCTTTCTATTTCTCTATTAAGTTTAGTTACTCCATCTCCTAATGTAAACATTATGTCTGATCCATCGTTTTTTGCATAATTTTTTAGATCTTCATCTTCTAGGTGTATTAATACTGGAAAATTTTTTAAATCTCCTTCAACCTTAGAATAATTAATTAATAATAATTTTCTAAATTCATAGTTTCCTTGATCTTGAGAATAGATGTTTCTTGAAGAACTATACCATTGAGAACTTGTAATGTTTTCTTGAGATATGGATAAATAGTTTTTATTTGTTTTTTTAATTATTAAGTTAACATTATTTATATTTTCTAAACTAATAGAACCACCAAAACTAATACTAGGATAACTAATTCCAACCACTATTTTTTGACCTTCTCTATAGCTATATTTATTTCCTTCATCAATTCTTAATCCGTCTTTAAAAAATGAAGAATTGTTATTTGTTATTGAATATATTTCTATTTTGTTATTATCTATGCTTAGATGAAGTTGAGTTAAATTTAGATATATTTCTTTAGTGGTTCCAATAGGCGCATTTATAATTTCAGAGATTTTTTGATCAAGGATATCTAGTTGTTTAACAGAGTTTTCATATCTTATTTTTGATTGCATTTCTCCAATAAATGGTAGTAGTACAGTTATAATCAACCCTACTGTAATTGTTACGATTAATATAATTAGTGCTTGGCTAATTATTTCATTATCTCCTTTGTTTTTGATCATGGCATAAAAACTCTTTTTATATGTTTTGCTAATAATATATATTATATTTAAGATTTTAAATGTTTTGGATTATAAAATATATACAAATAATTTAAATTAATGGTCCGAATTGTGTAGTGGTTAGCATCTAAGACTGTGGATCTTAGGACCCGGGTTCGAATCCCGGTTCGGACCTTTTTTAGACAAAACTATTTTTTGTGGTGTAATAATTTTTAAAAAATTACAATTTAGCACTAATTGTTTGTTTTAAATTCTTAATATCTCCAAGAAGACAAATTGGTTCAAGTGATTCTAATTCTTCTTTAAAGTTTTTCTTTGGAAGATTATAAAGTAAATAGATCTTTTTTTCATAAGAATGAGCAATTGCCATAAGTATTAAGCAATATGTACTAACATGATTCTCTTCTTTTCCTTTTTTGAAATTACATACTAATAAAGCATCAACTTGTTTTATTAGATCTATATCTTTATCTAAGAAAAGTTTGTTTTTATTAATATAGTTATAAGTTTTACCAAGTTCCATTGTTTGTAAAAAAGTTGTGTGGTTTTTTATATTAAATCTTATTATTGGTAATTCTTTAAAAAAATCTTTTTGAGAGATTATTAATATATTCATATTTTTCTATTATATCTTTAATCTATAGTTTTTTTAAATGTTTTTAATTTTAGTAGATCTGTGTTTTTTTAGGTGTTTTTAATATGTTAAAAAGAAAATAAATTTTATCCCTTTGTTTTTAGATCTAAAATCCCTTGCGCAAATTTATGCTTCAATTTATAAAAAACCGCTGAATAAAGAGCAGTTAATACCGAAAAACCTGTGTAAACACATATTTTAAAAATATTTTGTATTTTAATATTTATGTGATATATTATGCCAAATATAACTTTATCAATTCCTCAAAAAATGTATCAGAATATGAAAAAATATCCAGAAATTAGATGGAGTGAAGTTGCTAGAAAATCTATTCAAAAAGAAATAGATTGTTTAGAAATGTTAGAAATTATTAAATTATCAGAAGATGCTGAGATTGCCTATAAAAAAGGAGACCTAATAAAAGAATCAGAAATACTTAAAGAGCTTGGTATTGATGAAAATGATTTATGAAAGATTCTATGTTTATTCTGCAAAGAAAGAATTATATAAATTAGATCACTCAATAATTTTACAAATATTAAAAAAATTAAAAGAACTAGATAGTAATATTGAATTAGGTAAACCATTGAGTAATATTTTAAAAAATATAAGATCTTTACATATTGGAGATTATAGAATTATTTATTTAATTAAAGAGAAAGAAAAAAAGATTATAATTATAAAAATTTGTCATAGAAAAAATGTTTATAATTTAATATCTAATTATGATTTTGAAAATATAAATAGATTTAATAGTTTGGTTAAATCTAGTAAACAAAAAATATTTTATGAAAAAATAAAAACTATTGAAAAAAATAGTAGTGATTTTAAAAAAAAGGACAATAAATGAATAAAATAAAAATAAATTATATAATAGATCTTTTGTTACTGATCTGTTTTATTATTGTAAAATCCAATAAAAACAAGTTTTTTTGGTAAAATAAAATTAGAATGATCTTTATTTTTAGGTTGTTAAATCCTTCCGCGCAAATTAACCTTTTATTTTTGTGGTTACCGCGCAAAACGACCTATTTTTTTAAAGCAATATTAATTAAAACATAAATATTTGCTTTAAACCTAATTAAATAAAGGTTTTACAGATGAATTTATGTTTAGATTTTTTCCGCGCAAAGTGATACTAGAAATTATAAAAAACCGTGCAATATGCTGTCTTTAAAATAGTTTTGCTCCAATATAATATTATGGCACAGCTAGAGATTACAGAACTGTCTAAATCAAAGATAAACAATGCTGCTATAATTCTATCTGATGATAAATCACACTCTGCTGCAGAAATAAATAATGCCTTAGAGATTGTGAGTAGTTGGAAAGCAAAACACAGTTTTCCTTTGCAAGTTTTTAAAAAAAGATTAAAAAATGTTTCTGAAAAAGTAGATACAAATGCACTATCTGCACAGAGATTAAAGAGAGTCTCATCAATTCTTAAAAAATTAAAAAGGAAATATAATGATAACAATCCAACAATGAAATTAACGCAGATGCAAGATATTGCGGGTTGTAGAGTAATAGTATCAAATATAAAGCAAGTAAGAGAGTTATATGATAAATATTACCGTAATGGAGACCTTAAACACAAAAAAGTAAATGTAAAAGACTATATTGCAAGTCCTAAGTTAGATGGGTATAGGAGTATACATTTAGTGTATAAATATAAAAGTGATAAAGGAAAAAAATATAATGGATTATTAATAGAAGTGCAGATAAGATCTAAATTACAGCACACTTGGGCAACAGCAGTAGAAACCGTTGATTTTTTTACAAAACAAGCAATAAAATCTAATCAAGGAGAAGAAAAATGGAAAATATTCTTTAAATTAGTAAGCTCAGCATTTGCAAGAATGGAACACTTTCCTATTGTTTCTCAAACACCTCAAAATGAAAAAGAACTTTATTTACAAATTAAAGAAAAGGAAAAAGAATTACAAGTAAGGCAAAAAATGAAACAGTGGATGCAGTCAATTAAATACTTTGATGATTTTAAAAAGAAAAAAAACATACACTTTTATCTTTTGGAACTAGATACTGTTCTTGAAAGACTAAATATTTCTGCATTTACAAAAAAACAAGAAAAAGAAGCAATTCAAGCTTATTCTAATGCCGAAAAAAGAATATATAATAGAAACCAATATGATGTTGTATTAGTTAGTGCAGACAATCTGCACGATCTTAAAAAAGCATATCCTAATTATTTTTTAGATACTAAAGTATTTTTAGAATATTTAGAGAAAATTTTAAATAAATATTAATTTTAATTTTAAATAAGCGATAAAAATGAATAAAATAAAAATAAATTATATAATAGACCTTTTGTTATTGATCTGTTTTATTATTGTTTCAATTTCAGGGATTATTTTGGTATTTAGTTCTGGTCAGTTTATGATTCTTGGAACAAACAAGATCTTTTGGTTAAAATCACATGTTCTTTCTGGTTTTGGTTTTATTGTTTTTGGACTAATTCATTTTTTATTACATTTAAAATGGGTGTGTGTAATGACCAAATCCTTTTTTAAAAGAAAATAGATCTGTTTTTAATATATTTTTTTCTTATTTTTAATATGGGTAACATAAATTATAATAATATAAAAATAGAAACAAAACATTTAATCTTAAGACCATTAAAAAAATCAGACGCAGTTTCAATTACTAAATATCTTCAAGAAAAAGCAATTTCTGATAATACTATGAATATACCTTATCCATATTCCTTAGAAGACGGTTATAAATTTATAAAGATCTCAAAAGCTAATAAAAAAAGATTATTATTTACTTTAGATTTTGGTATTTATCACAAAGAATTAAAAGAAGTAATTGGTAATGTATCATTAACGAAAATAGATCTAAAAAACAAAAACTGTGAAAGTGGATCTTGGATTGGAAAACCTTTTTGGGGATCTGGATTAATTCATGAAGCAAAAATTGAGATGTACAAATTTGCTTTTGACAAACTAAAACTAAGAAAAATTTATTCAAAAGTATTTTCATTTAACCCAAGAAGTTTTAAACATTTAGAGAAGCTTGGTTTTGTTAGGCAAGGTCTTTATAGAAAGCATCTTTTTTTAAATAATAAATTTATTGATGAATGTTATTATGAGATGTTAAAAGAAGAATTCAAATATAAAGATCTAAAAGAAAAGTTATTGAAAGGGTAGATCTTTTTTATTTTTTTTTTAATATTTACAAATCTTTTTAATATGTTAGTTTAATAAGATGTATATGCTTCTGTAGCTCAGCCTGGTAGAGCGCGTCCTTGGTAAGGACGAGGTCACGAGTTCAAATCTCGTCTGGAGCT
>CAZPGO010000026.1:0-29450 GCA_964586355.1 uncultured archaeon | reverse complement strand
AATAAAACAATAACAGCAATAAGTAGTAAACCACCAATCATTAACAAATGTATTTGTGATTTTTTTTTTAAAGTATTTTTTTTATTTTTTCCCATATTTAATCGATTTATTTATATTTATATATATATACACATAGATCTAATATTTATATACTTATCTTTTTATAAAAAAAATAGAAAAAAACTAGTCTGGTAGAAGTTTTATTTTATCAACATCATAACCAGCATCTTCTAGTTCTTTTTGATTATATCCAGCTGCTCTAAGTTGATCTAAAGTAAATCCGCCGTTTCTTAGTTCTTTTGCGGAGTATCCTAAAACTCTTAGTTCTTTTGCAGAGTATCTTATTAGTCTTAGTTGTCTTATACTATATCCTAGTTGACTAACTTCTTTTGCATTAAAACCAGCTAAGTGTAGTTCTCTATGAGTAAATCCAATCTCATGCAGGTCACTAGCACTAAAGCCAGCATCCTTTAATGAACTTGCATCAAATCCTGCTTTTTTAAGTTCTTTACAGCTATAGGTTGGTGCTAGTTCTTTAGCACTAAAACCTGATACTCTCATTTCTTTTGCTAGGTATCCTGCATTTTTGAATTCGCAAATTTCTAATCCTAATCCTCTTAGTTCTTTAGGTCTATATCCTGCAAACTTTAAAGCACTTAAATCAAAGCCAGCAAGATAAAGTTCTTGTCCACTATACCCAACAGATCTAAATTGTTTTGCGGTATATCCAATATTTAATAAAGCCCTGGGGCTAAACCCAGCTTGTTTAAGGTCAAATAGGCTATACCCTGCTAAATTAAGCTCTAATGCACTAAATCCTGATTGTTTTAGTTTAGAAAGATCAAATCCATATAGTATGAAGTCCTTAATATCACATCCAAGTTCTCTTACTTCAAAGCTTGAGCATCCACTTTCTAAAAGTTCTTTAAAACTAATTCCTGACTCATATAGTTCTTTTGCTGAATATCCAGAGATATAAAGCTCTCTTACTGTATATCCTAAAGCAAGTAGATCTTTTACAGTGTATTTTAAAAACTTTAGTTCTTCTAAGTTTAATCTTTCTAAATCTGCATTTTTTATATCTGTTTTTGCAATATCTATTAATTCTTCTACAGTATATCCTGCTTCTCTAAGTTTTTGTAAAGTAACACCAAGATTAAAAAGATCTTTTGCATTTATTTTTTCTTTATGGCATTCTTCTAAGCTAATATCATTTTCTAGAAGTTCTTTTAATGTAAATCCTGATTCCAGAAGTTCTTTTATTGTTATTTTTGAGGCTATTAGTTCTTTTACATTTTTTACAACAACATCTTCTGTTTTCATTTCTTGTAGATCAAAGCCTTCTAAGATTAGTTGTTTCGTTGTAAATCCTGCTGCAAGAAGTTCTTTTACTGAATAGTGTTTTTTAAGTTTTTTTAAAGAGTAGTTTTTTTCTTTTAGTATTCTTGCACTAACGCCTATTTTTTTAAGATCTGCTACTGAATAGTTTAATGAGATTATATTATTTATACTTATTCCCATTTTTTTAAGATCCTTTGGTTTATATCCTGCTAGTTTTAGTTCTTGTAGTTTGTAGTTGATTTTGCTGATCTCTAGTAAAGAGAATCCAACTCTTTTTAGATCTTTTATACTATATCCTAGGGTATAAAGTAATTTGGCTGGGAATTTTTTAAGTTTTAAACTTCTTAAGGATATCTTTTTTTTACTTAAATATTTTTTATTAATTCCGTTTTTTAAAAGTTTATCTGCTGTAAAATTAAAAGAAAGTATTGCCTCTAAAGGTGTCTGAATATTTTTTAGTTCTGATATTTTGTAGTTATGTAGATCTTTAATATCATATCCTAATCTTTTTAGAACAGAGTATTTTGTTTTTGCTTTTTTTAGTCTAGATAAATATTTTTTTGTATCTATTTTATATTTGTTTAATAGTTTTAGATCTACTGGAGAAATAATATAATAATTAGGTGTTTTTTCTTGTTTTTTTAATAGATCTAAAATATTTTGTTTAGAATATTCTTCTATTTTCTTTTTAATTTTTTTTGCATCTTTTGGAATTTTTATTTTTTTCTTTGTAGTTGCTTTTTTTTTAGTAATCGGTTTTTTTACTTTTTTCTTTGTTTTATTTTCTTCTTTTTTTGCTGGTGCGTTTTTTTTAGTTGCTGGTTTTTTTACCTTTTTTTTTGTTTTGTTCTCTTCTTTTTCTGCAGTTTTTTTAGTTGTTTTTTTTTTTGCTGGGGCTTTCTTTTTAGTTACTGGCTTTTTTTCTGCAATTTTTTTATTTGCAGTAACATTTTCTTTAGTTTCTGGTATTAAACTAATTTCGGGAGAATAGATGTTTCCATCAATTACATCAGGTTCTTTTTTTATTTCTGTAAATGTTGTTATTATTTTAGTTTCTTTTTTTCTCATTATAATTCATCCTCTTTATTTTTTATATAGGAGGCTGTTAATCGTATGGAATAATTAATTTTGTATAGTTAATAGAATAATATATTTACTCAAGAAAATATTTAAAAACCAATTCTTTTATGTTTTATCTAGTAATATTGTAACTATTTACCTTTTCTAACAGTTCTTTAGCCTTGGGATCTGTTTCAAAATGGTTTCTAACAGGTTCAATTAATTGATCTATGTAATTTGCTGCTGAGTTTTTAAGATCCATAGGATGTAGTTTTTTTTCTACAAAATCTTTTTCTAATTCTTCATAGTTATTATAAACTATATCTCCACCAAACTTTTCTGGTCTTTTTACTTCAAATTCCTCTATTTTTTCAAAGATTATATATTTACAATATTCTAATATAGGGTTATCTATTATCATTCCCTCAGGACAATAAGCTTTTTTAAATTTAGAAAATATTTCTTCTCTTGTGTCTGTCATAAAAATAGCAGAATTAGGATTAGATTTGGACATTTTTTTAGCTATTGCTGCTTCTGCGCCAGTAAGTCCTTCTGTCTTTGGTTCTAATAGCCCCATAAGCATGTGATTATGAACAGCAATTGGTTTTTTCTGTCCAAGTTTTTGTGCTACTTCTCTTGCTAAAACATTTACTTTTCTTTGGTCCATTCCTAGTTGTGCAATATCTACTTTAAGATTAAAAATATCTGCTGCCTGCATACAGGGATAAAATATTTGTGCTGCTTGTAGTTCTTCTTTTTCTGATCTACCCATAATCTGTGAGCATCTTGTAATTCTTGTTACTGTGTTAAATTTTGCAATCTTTAATACCATTAACCAATATTCTTGATTCTGGTTTTCAGAAGCCCATAAAAATTCTACATTTTCTAAATCCATTCCACAGGCTTTCCAGACTTCTATAAAGTATTTTCCTACTGTTTTTATTTTTTCTAGATCGCCATCTAGTTTATTATTCATTAAAGCAAACCAATCTGCAACCCAAAATTTAAAGTGAATGCCTGCTTTTGTTAATTTGTTTACATTTATAGCCCTCATAAGCCCTTGAGCTATATGTATTCTTCCAGAGGGTTCAAAACCGTCATAGGCTATTATTTTTTTGCCTGATTTTAGAAGTTCTATTAGCTCTTCTCTACCAATTATTTCTTCTCCAACTTCTTCTATTAGTTTAAATTTTTCTTCTATTGTTAAGTTCATATTTTTCATCTTTTCTCATAAATATATATATATTGCAGAAATATATTTATATTCCTTTTCTAATATAATATATATACTATTTTTAAAAAGGGATAGACTAATGAATAAAAAAGACACAATTGCTCAAGTTATGCTACTAACAACGGAGATGGCAAAAGATCGCAAAGGTTCTTTTGTGGTTTTAACTAAGAATAATATTTCTTCTAAATATGAAATGCTTTATCCAGATCTATTTAAAGGAAAAAATATTAATCTAAAAGAAAAAGAAACAAAAACACTTATAATGAATCTTTTGTTAATGGATGGTGCTGTGGTTATGGATTATTCTGGTAAAATCATAACCTATGGTGCTAAAATAAAGAAAACAAAAATTGTTTTAGGTCACGGAACTAGACACTCTGCTGCTAGAGGTATTTCTGAATGTAAGGATGTTTTAGCAATTATTTCTTCTGAAGAAGACGGAAGGATAAGAGTTTTTAAACAAGGTAAACTTATTGGAGAAATAAACCCTGAAACTGGTAAAAACAGAAAGTTTTTTGAAAAATTAGGGGAGTTGTTTTCTAAGCCTGATATACAGGTTGCTACTGCTGGTGGTGTTGCTTCTTTATTATTAAACTTAAATCCTATTATGGCTGGGGCTATATTTACAGGATCTTGGATTATTACTAGATATGGTCTAGTGAGTATGAAGGATTTTTTACATACTGGTAAATTAATTATAAATGATAATACCAAAAAAAATAAGAAAAAATAATTTATTTCTTTCTTGATTTTTGTTTTTCTAATATTCTATTTTTTTTAATAATATACACATAGAAGAACAATAATGAAATTCCTAAAAACACACTCACAAAAACATCACTAAACCAATGTACTCCTAAATATATTCTACTCATACCAACAAGTGTTATTGTTGCAATTATTATTGTTTTTATAATTTTTTTAGATTTTATAGAATCATAAAACAGAAAATACAAGATTCCTAAAAAAACCACTGCTGTAACTGTATGTCCACTTGGAAGACTATTTCTAGTTTCCATTATTAACTGAAAGCCTACTGGTCTTGCTCTTTGAATAATTTTTTTTAGTAGCCAGATGATTGCAGCAGTTATTGTGGGTACTAAAAAGATAATTATTGCTTTTGTTTTTTGTTTTTTATATAAAAACCATACAAAGAACAGTAATGAGATTATGATAATGGTCTCTGTACTTACTATGCTAGTAATAATTACCATTATTTTTGTTAAAATATTATTCCATACAAGTGGTAAATTAGAAAGTATTTGATAATCTATATTTTGAAATATTTTTGTAAATGTTATTAATATTACTCCAATAATAAAAACAATTAATGAAAGTATTGAATATTTATAAAGTTTTGATTGTGATATTTTCATTTTTCTTAACCTCTTTTTTGATCTATATAAGTATAATTTCTATATTTATTGATATACAATATTATTATAAAGTTAATACTAAGCAATTCATATATTCTTTAATAATTATAAATTTACATTTGTTATTTAATTATTAATTTAAAAATGTGTGAAAAAGATCTATGAAAACAAAAAAATATTTAGCAGAATCAAAAACAGTTGTTTTTGGATCTCTTGATTTTTTAAAAAGGCTTATTAAGGGTTTTATAATTGCTTTTCTTTTTTTAATAATTAGTAATTTTATAGATATTTCTTTTGGTTTTGCTTGGCGAGAGACTACTTATGTAATTATTTTAATAATATTAACTGGTTTTACTATATTTTTATTGTTTAGAAAATTCTCTCATTCTTCTTTATTTTATTTGTTAGGTTGGGTTATTGGTGTTTTTGTTTTTGGTAAAATGGGTGTAATTCCTAGTGATAAGGGTCTTTTGTATATTATAACTCCTTTAGTTATTTCTGTTTTTAGATTAATCTTTTCTTTTTTTAAAAAAAATTAATTAAGCAACAATACCAAGGTGTTTAGTACTGTTGCAAAAGAGATCCAACAAATATATATTATTAGTATTCCTGTTGCTGTTTTTGAGATTTTTCTAATTTGTAGAATATTTATAAAAATTAACATCCACAAAATTATAATTTCTATTAGTCCAGCAATTGGTGATTTTAGAAAGAAGAACAAAAATGTCCATAAAACATTAAATACTAAATGTAATCCAAATACAACTATTGCAAAATCAATTTTTGTTTTTTCTGTTTTATTTTTTGTTTTCTTTGACCAAACTAAATATAGTGCTATGCCCATTAATATATAAAGAGTAGTCCAAACAACAGGAAACACCCAACTTGGTGGTATTAATGCTGGTTTTATTAGATTTGCATACCATGAGTCCATGGTGCTACTAGTAAATATTGATCCCACAACTCCAGCAAGCAAACATAATGCTATTGATAACAGTAATTTTTGCCAATTTTTTAAAATTATTTTTTTCATATTTTTCTGTTTTTTATTGTTTATGTTCTATATTCTTTAATAAAGAAAAGATATATAAACCTGTTTTTTTACTATTATATTAATTTAAAAAAAAGGATAGATCTAAAAAAATGAAATTAAAAGTAAATAAAGAACTTGAAATGACTATATTGGTTTTTGTTTTATTTCTGTTTTTGATAACCACTATATTAAATTATAAATTACCTGGCATTTTTGCAATTTTTATATTATTAAGTGTAATTATTTATAAATTTACAGATACAGAAAAAATAGTTTTTAAAAGCTAATATTTTAGTTGTTTTTTGTTATTATTGATTCTACAAAGTCTGATATAAATATATCTATGGTTAATTTGTTGTTTTTTATATTAACATTATTAGTGTCCACAAAATAAGAATATCTGAATAAATAACAGTTGTGTTTTTCACACCTATCTTTTTCATCTAGTACTTCTATTAAATTAAGATTATATCCATTAAGATCTTTATAGTTTATACTGTTTAATATTTCGGTTTTTAATGATTCTTTAAGATATTCTATTTTTATAGATTCTTCTTCTTTTGTTAATGGTTTTTCAAATCTATCTAAAACTCCAAAGAAAAATATTAATATGGCTACAATTATTGCTACCAGAAATCCTCCAAATATTGCTTTTTTTAATGGAGTTGATTTTTTTATATATGTTAATTTTGGATGTTTTTTTTTCATGTTGGTTTCTCTTATTATTTTGATAGTTCGTAAAATATATAAATTTGATTATTTTTAATTAAAAAATAGCAAAGCATAAATTGTAAAAAATTAACTTTAAATAATTAATTTTATTTGCAAATATATCCGCTATTTATAAACAATTCTCTTTTATAATTCTATATATATTTATAAGAAAAGGGGGTTTTAAACTATGGTTGTAAAAAAGAAAAAACAAGATTTTCAAAAATTCGGAGCAATTGCTTTTATAACAGGAATGATCTTAGCTTTAATTGCTGGTATTGTTGCAACATTTATTGGGTCTGCTATAACAACATCTATACTAATCGTTTTAGGTTTGTTTGTTGGTTTCTTAAATGTAGCAAAAACAGAAGTTAAAGATTATCTAATTGCTGCTGTTGCTTTAGTTATTGTTACAAGTCTTGGCGGTAATATTTTAGGTAATGTATCATTAATTGGATTTTACTTAGAGAGTGTTTTAGTTGCTATGATGACTTTTGTAATTCCTGCAACAATAATTGTAGCATTAAAAGAGATTTATTCTTTAGCTCAAGATTAAATTTTTTTCCTTTTTTTTTTAATTGTAAAATAATTTTATAGAAATTTATTTGTGGCTTTTTTTAATCGATTCATAACTGCAAGTCCTAATTTTTTTTCTTTTATTCCTTGTACGATTATTAGATCTACTTTCTTTTGATCAAAAAACCTAAAATAAAAGAATAGTTTTTTTGCAAATTTTTTTGAATCTGATTTAAGATTTTTTATTATAATGTTTTTTGATTTATAGGAAAGATCTAAATTAAATGAAATAACACCTATTTTTTTGTGATTTTCTTTTTTCAAAATCTTATCTAATTCTTTTTTAAAGTTTTTTTTATAGTCTACCATAATAACAAAAGCATTTGGAGAATAGTGTTTATATTTCATTCCAGGAGATCTTGGTGTTTTATTTTTTTTTGAAACAAACAATTCTACTTTTCCAATTATTTTTTCAATATTTTCTTTTGTAATATATCCTGGCCTTAGTATTATTGGTGTTTTTGAGGTGAAATCAATTACTGTTGATTCTAAACCGATATTGCAAGAACCTCCATCAATAATACATTCAATTTTTTCAAAAAGATCTTCTTTTACATGTTTTGCATTAGTTGGACTAGGTTTTCCAGAAATATTTGCGCTTGGAGCTACAATTGGTACTTTTGATTCTTTTATTAACTCTAGTGCTATTTTGTTTTTTGGCATTCTAATAGCAACACTATCAAATCCAGCAGTAACTATATCTGGAACTATTTTTGTTTTTTTTAAAACAATAGTTAATGGTCCTGGCCAATATTTGGTTATTAGTTTTTTTGCATTTTCTGGTATTTTTTCTGATATTTGATCAATTTGAGAAATATCTGATATATGAACAATTAAAGGATTATCTTGTGGTCTTCCTTTTACTAAAAATATTTGTTTTATAGCTTTTTTATCAAAAGCATTAGCCCCAAGTCCATAAACAGTTTCTGTTGGAAATGCAACTAAACCACCGTTAGATATTATTTTTGCAGGTGTTTTTATTTTATTTTTTTCTTTTTTTAGATTTTTTATAATTATTATTTCTGTGTTCATGGTTAATCTGTTGATTTTGTCCAAGAATTTGTGTTATTTGTTAATTATTAATCTACCAATAGAATTTTGTTTAAACACAATTTTTCCCTGTTCTTTTAAATTTAAATTATCAATCATATTATTTCTCTTTTTTTTTTTTAACATTGTATTTATTTTTATTTTTATTTATTTGATCAGACAATATTTTTAATAAATGTTTCTCTGATTTATCTAAATGTTGTTTAATTCCATAAGAATATGGCTTAATTTGAACTCCTCTTTGAGATAATAGTTCCATAAACTCACCAACATACATGTCTGATAGTTTTGCTCCTTCTGAATAAGACAATTTATCTTCTCCAAAACCTTTAATTGCAACTTCAGTAGATATTTCTTTTAATCCTAACTCTATTGCTCTTCTTAATATAATAGATTTATCTAATGTTTCTAGTTTTGAAAGCAAATTCACCTTATCAACAATCTCTTTACTTAATCTCAAACTTATATTTTTTTTCTTTTCCAAAATTAATCACCTTGTTAAAAATTCTGTTTCTTTTAAATCATCAATTGTATATCTGCCTTTAATTCTTAATATTTCTAATTTTTCTTTTAATTCCTCTTTTGTTAATAATTTTGTAAGATAAAATGTATTTAATAATCTAATTGCAGTGTATGTGTTTATATTTAACAATTTGCACGCACACAGTCCCTTCTTATCATCAATAAATATGCTTCTGTTTTCTTCTTTAGCTAATGCTATTGCATGTAATTCCCCTACATCTAAACTAAATTTTTTAGTTAACATATCTATTAAATGCTTGTCTTTTGGGTTCTTTATTTTTATTTTTCTTGAATTAACTAATTCTTCGATTTCAAATGCATCTTCTATATTTTGTGATTTGCCTCTCTCGATTTCTTCATAAACAATCGTTGGAATAACTATATCAAAATATTTTAATGTTAAATCTATTAATTTTGCTTTTGTTAATAAGATTAAAGTTGAAGAATCACTAATTACTATTTCCATATATATTATATAGATTAAAAAGTATATAAATGTATTACATTATAATTTTTGTAATACACTTAAAAAAATAAAAATAAATTTAAAAATCCACAATTATTCAACAGTTACAGATTTTGCTAGATTTCTTGGTTGATCTATTGTACAACCTTTAAGATCTGCAATATGATAGGCTAACAACTGTAATGGAACAACATTTACAAATGGTAAAAGATTATCACAAATATCTGGAACAAATATAACATCATCACATAGATTAGAAATTTCTGTGTCTTTTTCTGTGCCTATGGCTACTATTTTTGCTCCTCTTGCTTTTGCTTCGTGTATATTTGATAGAACTTTATCATAGTTAAGGTCATTATTTGCAATAACAATTACTGGAAGATCTTTTTCTATTAGAGCAATTGGTCCATGTTTCATTTCTGCTGCTGGATATCCTTCTGCATGAATGTAGGAGATTTCTTTTAGCTTTAGTGCGCCTTCTAAGGCAATAGGATAACTTATTCCTCTTCCTAGGTATAGGGTGTTTTTAGTAGTATAATATTTTTTGGCTATTTCTTTAATATCTTCATTTGTTTTTAAAATCTTTTTAATAATTTCTGGAATTTTTTCTATATTGTCTATTAATATTTTTGCATCTTCTTTTTCTATTTTGTTTATGGTTCTTCCAATATAAAGTGTTAATAGATTTAAACAGATCAATTGATTTGTAAATGCTTTAGTTGAGGCAACCCCAATTTCTGGTCCGGCTCTAATAAATATACCACAATCACATTCTCTAGAAATTGTGCTTCCAGCAACATTAATAATACCAATTACTTTTGCAGATTTCTTTTTTGCTTCTCTTAGTGCTGCAAGTGTGTCTGCGGTTTCTCCTGATTGGCTAATTACTATTACTAAGCTGTTATTATCTATAATTGGATCTCTATACCTAAATTCTGAAGCATAATCTACTTCAACAGGGATTTTAAGAAATCTTTCCATAAAAAATTTTGTTACTAATCCACAGTGCCAAGAGGTTCCACAAGCAACAATTATTATTCTATTTACTTTTTCTAAAAATTCTTTTGTTAAGCTGTTTTCTATACCTCCAAGTTTTGCGGTATAGTTCTTATGATCTATTCTTCCTAAGATTGCTTGTTTAAGTGTTTCTGGTTGCTCAAATATTTCTTTTAGCATAAAATGTTTATAGTTTTTTTTTTCTATTTCTTCTATATTCATTTTTACTGTAATTATTTCTTTATCTATATTTATCTCTTCAAGATCTGTAATATTGCAACCGTTTTCATCTATTTTTGCTATTTCGCAGTCCTCAAGATAGATCATTTCTTTTGTGTGTTCTATAATTGCTGATGCATCACTAGCAACAAAATATTCTTCATCTCTAACACCAATAATTAATGGTGATCCTTTTCTTGCTACAATTAGTTCTTTTTTGTTTCTATGTATTACAGCAACACCGTAGGTTCCAACTATTTGTTTTAGTGCTTTTATTACTGCTGATTTTAGATCTCCTAAGTAAAATTCTTCTATTAAATGAACAATTACTTCTGTATCTGTTTCTGATCTAAACTTATGCCCTTTTTTTTCTAAATATGTTTTTATACTTTCAAAGTTTTCTATTATCCCATTATGAACAATTGAGATCTCATTTTTACAATCTAGATGCGGATGGGAATTAAGCTCACTAGGTTCTCCATGTGTTGCCCATCTTGTATGTGCTATTCCTATATTTCCTTTTAGATTTTTTGTAATTTTGTCTAGTTCTTCTACTTTTCCTTTTGTTTTAACTGTTTTTATTTCTTTGTTATTTATTACAGATATTCCACAGGAGTCATATCCTCTATATTCTAATCTTTTAAGACCATTTATTAATATAGATTTACATTCTTTATTTCCAAAATAGGCAGTTATTCCGCACATTTATTATTCACATTTAATTATATATTTATTATCACTCCAAGATAACAAAATTGTTATGTAGGGATGATATTGTCTTAATATTATAAATACTATAATGATTATTATTAAAAACTCTTTGTATCTTAAAATATTGTTACTAATTATATACAAGTAACATCAAAAAAAATAATTTGTGATAAAAAATGTATGATGTTGTTATTATTGGTGCTGGTCCTGCTGGCATGTTTGCTGCTTATGAGTTAAGTAAAACTAATAAAGATCTAAAAATTCTTTTGATTGATAAGGGTAATTTAATAGAAAAGAGATCTAAACAAGAAGTAATGCTTGGCTTTGGAGGTTCAGGTACATTTTCTGATGGTAAGCTTCATTTTACTCCGGTTTTAAGTCATGAAAAAATGCTTCATCTTTATTCTGTTGATGAGTATCAAAAATATTTAGATTATATTGAAGAAATTTTTTTAGAAAATGGTGTTATTCCAGAATATTATCCAAAAAATATGCAATTGGCTAAAAATTTAGTTGATCTTGCTCAAAAAAATAATATTAAGTTGTTTATAAGAAAAACTATTCATGTTGGTACTGATAAATTGCCTGCTGTTATTAAAAATATTCAAGACAAATTAACTGATCTTAATATAGATTTTTTGCCTAACACAGAGGTTTCTGATCTTTTAACTAATGATCATACTGTTATTGGTGTTAAATTATTGGATGGTAAAGATATTTTATCAAAATATGTTGTTTGTGCTCCTGGCAGATATAATGCTAGTTGGATGGAAAATATAACTAAAAAATATAATATTCCTTTTGTTTATGATAAAATAGAGGTTGGTGTTAGAGTTGAGTTTCCTTCTGCTTTAATTAAGGAGCATGCTGATTTAATGTATGAAACTGTTTATTTAATGTATACTAAAACATATGATGATGTAGTAAGAACTTTTTGCCCTTGTCCAAGTGGTTATGTTGCTACTGAGGAGTATGGTGATTTTGTTTGTGTAAATGGGCATAGTAATTCTAATTTGGATGGAGATAATTCTAATTTTGCTTTAGTTACTGAAGTGTCTTTGACTGAACCCTTAGAAAATACAAGACAATATGCTAATTTTATAGCACAGGGTGCAACTTTACTTGGTGGAGGTAAACCAATTATTCAAAGATTTAGGGATTTAAAATCTGGAAGAAGAAGTACACCTAATAGGCTTTTACATGCACACATCACCCCATCATTAAAGAATGCTGTGCCTGGGGATATTGGTATGGCTTTGCCTTACCGAATCACTAAAAATTTAATAGAGGGTATAGAGTTATTAAGTAAAATATTACCAGGTCTTGATGGTGATTCTACTTTTTTGTATGCTCCTGAGGTTAAGTTTAGATCTACAAAAATAAAAACAAATAAATATCTTGAAACAAATATAACAAATCTTTTTGTTGCAGGAGATGCTCCAGGAGTTTCAGGTAATATTGTTGGTGCTGCTGCAACTGGTGTAATTGCTGCTAGAGGAATATTAAAAAAAATAGAAAAATGATCTTATTTAAAGATCTTGATCATTGGTTTTATTGCAAATAGCACAAATAATATTCCATAAATATACCAATCTACCCTTAGTAATTGAGGAATTAACACAGCAATCATCAATGCAAAGAAAAACACAGACCATTTAATCATTCCTATATCGCAGACTGTAAACTTTTGAATCTTTTTATTCATTTTTTTAAACATTTTTTATATCGCTCTTTTTTTTATTTACAATATTTTCCTTGATATTTATTTTTATATGCATCTACAAAGCTATTAGATATTTCTTCTTTACTACAATCATAAATCATTTTTTTATAACCTAAATAATAACCCATTTTGTGAAATGCAGTATAAGCACACCCTTCATTTTTATATACTTGATTTAAGCCCCCACTAAAAAAAGAATAATTTGGAGAACAGTATAAATATGCTGAAATAAATTTCACATTTATTGCAGAATTATGATCATAAGTTGTATACATTTCTGTAGTTATTGGTTTTGTTGAATTTTTTGAAGAGTTTATAACATTTGCTAAATTCATTCTATTTATTGCAGTAGATATTTCTAAAGAGGTTTCTTGGTCTGTTCTACTATTTTCTAATTCTGTTTTGTATTTAGTTTCTGTACTATATTTGCTTGGATTAATATCAAGTAATTTAGATTTTAGTCTATTATATTCTTCAGTCCAAACACTTACCATAATTTGAGCAACTCCATCACTTCCGCAATTAGAACCAGCCCCACAAGTTACACTACAACCTGACTCTGCTGCTATTCTGGCCCACAATTGAGCAGTTTCTTCTTCTGTTAAGTTTAATTTTTGTGCAGTATTAAAAATCAAGTTATTAAATTCAGAATTATTATAACAATTAGAGGAATCATTATATTTTATATTCATCAATTCACTACCTGTTCCACTACTGCCCCCATAATCATAAATTTTAGTTATATCAAACACATTCAAATTATTTTTTAAACAAGAGATATATTCATCTAATGAATTTTGTTTGTAAATTGAACAAGTATTTGTTGAATCATCTGTTTGTTCTTGTGTTGAAGTTTCTGAATCAACAATATTTTCGTTGCTTTCTTCTATATCAACAGTTATTTCTGGAATTATAATATTTTGTTCTGTTGTTGAAAGATCGAAATTAAATTTAGGATAATTACAATTTGGACAAAAAAAGGTTGCAATTTTTTTATTTATTTCATATCTTACAAAATTTAAATAAGCTTCTTTAGAGATCTTAATTATTCTAGTTTTTGAAACTAGAAGATTTTCTAAATCCTTTCTTTGTAAGACTAATAAAAATTTATTTTCAGAAATGTTTTCTAAAGATATTTTTCCAGAATTTACATTGTTAGTACAAGTAACATTTGATAACTCTGTAACTGTTTCTCCTTTTAGATGGTTAATTACAAAAGAATTAATGTTTTCTTGGTTAAGATTTGATAGATCTGTAAATAGGTAACAGATCTCTTTATTTTGGTTATAAGCTGAATCTAAATATACATCTGCATTTAAGTTATCAGAAACAAAATAATATCTATTATTTTCTATATCATAGACTAGTTCTTCATTGTTTTCTTTATTTATTATTTTATTTATTTTTAGTTGTTCTTGTTTTAATGTAATTGTTTCTTTTTCTGTTTCTTTTTCTTTTTCAACAGTATCTACAGTATCGTCTTCTTTTTCAACAGTATCTACAGTATTATTTTCTTTTTTTACATTTTTGTTTGTTTCTGGAATACCATATGCGTAATCTGCATTATAAAAATATGCAGATCCATCACTATAATTTTCTGTGTTATTTATATTATATAATTTTGCAGCATCTTTTTCTAAATCAAATGCGCTGATAACATATTTGTGATTAAAAACGCCCCTTTTATAATGATGAACATAAACTTTTTCTTGATAATCCTCAAATACACTATCTGAAGTAAAATCAAATATATTCACTAAATTTAATGCAGGAATAATTACGCTCAAAGAAGTAAACAATCCCATTTTTGTTGTTTTTGCAACTAATGGATAATATGGTTTAAAAATATAAAAATCTAAAGTTTTTGCAGAACACAATTCTTCATCATATAAATACATTTTATGAGTCCTACTATTAGAACTTGGAGAATACATCCATATTTTTTTATTTTGTCTAGATATAAATTGATTTTTACCTTCATATCCAGATAAATAAATTTCTTCTATATATTTTGGGTATATTGATTTATCTGTAAATGGTATAGCCATTAATATGCTTAAAGCTAAATCTTTAGAATTTCCAGATAAAACACTTGTTTTAAGTTCAATATGACCGCAATACAATTTATCCCCAACGCTTGGAATTTTAAGGGGTTGAATATATTTTACAAATTCTACATCTTCAATTTGCAAATTAAAAATACCACCTTTATTAGTATTTGCTAAATGTGGAATTTCTCCTTTTGTCTCATATGCAAAAATCTGTGATGAGAATAAGATCACCAAAAGTATTGACACTAATAAAATTATTTTTTTGTTCATATTTAAATCTTTCCCTATTTTTAATTATTATTTTTTTGTTCAAATTAATTTTTTTTATTGAAAATTAACTTTTTATAGTTATTATTTGTTTTATTATATATTACATAATATATTAAATATTTATAAATCTATCCAATTAAGTATATTTATATTAATTTATAAAAAAACATTATTTATCTTTTAAACCTATTTTTAAAAGTTTTTTTAAAAAATGTGATCTTACCATGATAGAAATACTAAAACAAACAGAAAAAGGATTATTGGTCCTAAAAAAACCCACAAAAAACACCTGGATTAATGTTGTTAATCCTGATACTAGAGAGATTGAATATCTATCAAAGATCTTAAAAATAAAGGAAGTTGATTACCAGGGGTTTAAGGAAGATATTAATTCTTTAGAGGATACTGAAGAAATTCCTTATATGGAAAAATATAAAGAGAAATATTTTATAATTACAAGAACACCACATAAAGTAACTTCAAAAGATCCAGAAAGCAAATTTCTTTCTGCTGTTGAGTATATTACCTTGCCTTTAGGTATTATGATTAATAAGGATTATATAGTTACTATTTGTTTTAGAAATAATGAAATTATAGATCTATTAAAATCAAAAAGGTTTAAGTTTACAAAAAGTTTATTATTATTAAGGTTATTATTGGTCTCTTCTAGAACCTATCTAAAATATTTAAAAGAAATTGATAGAAAAATTAAAAATATTGAAGAAAAGGTTGAAATTGTTCAAAAAAATAAAGATATCTATGATCTATTAGATCTAAAAAAGTCTTTGGTTTATTTTAATACATCCTTAAAGACAGATCAAATCTTAATTGAAAAAATAGCAAGAAATAAGGATTTTGTGTATTCTGAAGATGATAAGGATGTAATAAATGATATTATTGATGAAAATAAACAAGCAATAATTACAACTGCTATCTACAAAACAATTATTACTGATACCACTGATCTGTTTAATTCTCTTACAAGTAATAATCTAAATAAGATTATGAAACTATTAACCTCTATTACAATAGTAATTGCAATACCAACAATGGTTGCTGGAATCTATGGTATGAATGTGCCTTTACCGTTTGATCATCACCCTCAGGCTTTTTTAGTGGTTATGGTCATTATTATGTTATTTTCTTTTTTTGGAATGTATGTTCTTTGGAAAAATAAAATGTTTTAAAAAAAAAGCAAAAACCCTGCAAAAGTTATGCAGGGGCATTTTTAGTTTACTTAAAAACTGCTTTCATTTCTTTTTGTGATTGGAATAGGTAGATCAATAGATATACCACAAACCCATAGAATAAACCCATAGCAAATAATACTAAACCAACAAAAAAGCTAGTAAACATTGAAATCACAGCACCAATAATAAATAGAACTACTGATATTGCTGCAAGATATAATGGAATCAATAACATTATTCTTCCATAATTTTTATATTTACCTAAACCATATGCTGTAATAAATGAGTAAATTGCTAACACAAAAAAGAAAACAGCTATTAAATTTTGTGCAACTGCTACAGCACTAAAATCAAAAACAGCAAATGATTCAATACTCTCTAATAGTTTTGGTAACCATAAAATAAATATTCCATATAGTAAATAAATACCACCAATACCCCAACTACATATTGACAGAAATTTTGCCATAAATTGATTTAATGATAAGTCTTTAAACATGTTTTTTAACACCTCCAAATTTTAATAACATGTATTGCAGAAATCTATATAAACCTTTCACCTCCTACAAAAAATATGCTTTTTTTCTCAAAAAGGTTAAATATCTCTATTTTGTATTTTATATTTTTGTAATTAATTATTTTTATATTGTTTTTTTTAAACCATTTTTTTACTTCTCTTAGGGTATGATAAGATTCATAAGGCACAGCATACCTATCATAAAGAGTAGAGAGAGGTGCTTTTCTAAATTTTTTTGTAAGTTTTGAGGTTAATAAAAATTTTATGATCTTTTTTGGATCTTTGCTTACAAAGGTTCTTAGTAATATTCTTTGTATTTTATATCTAATTCTGGAGTATTTGTGGTATAGTCCAATTACTATAATTCCCTCTTTTTTTAATAAAGAGGCGATTTTTTTAAATCCTAAATAAGGATCTTCTGTGTGGTGTAATACACCTAGACAAAAGATCAGATCAAATTTTTTTAGATCTTCTAAGTTATCTTTAATAATATCTTTTTCTTTTATTATAATATTTTTAAGATTCTCTTTCTTTATTCTTTTTTTAATTTCATTTAACTGTCCTAAAGAAAAATCAACACTAACAACTTCTTTTGCCCCATTTTTTGAAAAATAGATGGATTTTTCCCCAGTCCCGCACCCAACATCCAATATTCTTTTATTATAAAGATCTTTTTCTGTTAAATTTGCTGATCTAAGTATTTTTGTGATTATTTTTTTATTTGTTCTTTTTTGATTAGAAGTATATTGATTACTTTTAGGATATTGGTGTATATTATAAAATTCTTTTATTTTTTGCATAATTGTTTTCTTTTTTATTTGTTTTGTATTAATATTTATATAATATATTTAAATAAAAAAAGATCTTTTATGAAAAAACCAATATTACTATTAAGATTAATATAGGGCAAATCATAAAATTTTTAAATAACAAATATCATTGCCAAAATTGGCACTAATTTTAACAACTGTGCCAAAAACAACCATTTTTGGCACTATTAAATGATATATTTAAATACAAGTTTAATCATTAAATATTTGTGGACACAAAAAACTTTAAGAAGCCAAATGGTAAAATAATTTCAATAAATAGAGATAATAAAAAATATGTTGTTTTTATACCAAACAAGTTACCTATATCTATTAATTATACCAACACATTAATTAAAAAAATTGAACAATCTAATAATAATTTAGGTAAATTATCTGGTTTAATAAAAACTTTACCTAATGCTGATTTAATTTTAAAACCATATTTAAAAAATGAAGCTGTTTTAAGTTCTAAAATAGAGGGTACACGATCTTCATTATCTGATGTTTTAAGAGCTGATTTAATTAATAAAAACCCAACAGAAGATCTAAAAGAGGTTTTAAATTACATAAATGCATTAAATGAAGGACTAGAAAAAATTAAGAGTGAAAAAATTTCTCTTGAATTAATATTAAGATTAAATAAAATATTATTATTAGATGTTAGAGGATTTTCAAAAGATTCTGGCAAATTAAGAATTGTTCAAAATTGGATTGGCTATTCAAATAGTGATTTGGAAACATCTATATATAATCCTCCAAATCCTGAAAATTTATTAGAACTTATGAATAATTTTTTAACCTATCTTAACACTGATGATGATACTCCTTTTTTAATAAAATCTGCAATACTACATTATCAATTTGAATCAATACACCCTTTTGTTGATGGGAATGGGAGGGTTGGTAGATTACTTATTATTTTGTATTTATGTAAGTGTAATTTATTAGAAAAACCAATTCTTTATTTAAGTGAATATTTTGAAAAAGAAAAAGAAAATTATTACCAGTATTTATTAAATGCATCTTCTAATAGTAAAATAAATAATTGGATAGAATATTTTTTAGATGGCGTTATTGATCAATCTAAAAAAACAATTAAAAAGATTACCAAATTACTAGAATATAGATCAATTACAAGAGCTTATTTAAAAGATAATAATGTTAGTGTAAAATTATTAATTATTTTTGATAGCTTGTTTTCTAATCCATATATTACTGTTAGTAAAGGTAAAGATATACTTAACACAAAAAATTATAATACTTCTAAAAGAGTAATTAATAAATTAGTTGATCTAAATATATTAACAAAAACAACCGATGGTTTGTTTTTGGCAAAAGAAATACAGAACATATTATTATCTAAATAAATTTTAATAAAAAAAGATCTTTTATGAAAAAACCAATATTACTAGCACCAGTTGCAAACTTTGAGATGTTAATAGCAGCTATTGATGGGGGTGCAGATGCTGTTTATTTGGGTGTTAAGGGCTTAAACATGAGAGAATCTGCAAGAAATTTTACTCTAAGAGATCTAAATAGGATCACAAAAATTGCTCATGATTCAAAAGTTAAAGTATATTTAACATTAAATACTATATGTTTTGATGATGAAATAAACAAGATAAAGAAAACATTAATTTCTGCAAAAAAAGCAAAAATTGATGCAATTATTTCTTGGGATCTTGGAGTAATAAAACTAGCAAGAGAGCAAAAGCTTGAGGTACATCTAAGTACTCAGGCAAGTGTGAGTAATTCTTTATCAATTAATGAATATAAAAAACTTGGTATTAAAAGATTTGTTCTTGCAAGAGAATGTTCTCTAGATCAGATTAAGAAAATAATTAGAAATACAAAGGCAGATATAGAAATATTTATTCATGGAGCTATGTGTGTTGCTATTAGTGGAAGATGTTTTATGTCTCATTTTTTATATGGTCACTCAGCTAATAGAGGGAAATGTATTCAGCCTTGTAGAAGAGAGTATATTGCAACTGATATAGAGACAAATAAACAATTAGAGATACACAATAATTTCATACTAAGTCCAAAAGATCTTTGTACCTTACCTTTTTTAGAAAAGATTTTAGCTCTTAATGTTTCTGCTTTAAAGATTGAAGGTAGAGGAAAGTCCCCAGAGTATGTAAAGGTTGTAACATCTGTTTATAGAGACGCTATTGATCTGTATTTTAAAAAAAAACTATCTTCTAAAAAAAAAGAAGAGCTTATGGAAAAATTAAAAACAGTTTATAATAGAGATTTTAGTGATGGCT
Source organism: uncultured archaeon (assembly GCA_964586355.1). Classification (GTDB taxonomy): domain Archaea; phylum Iainarchaeota; class Iainarchaeia; order Iainarchaeales; family CSSED10-239; genus JAKQTP01. Next base: position 9,323 of record CAZPGO010000026.1, on the reverse strand, counting down.
TTTATTTAGGTAGACCAATAAATGAGTGGACGGACACTAGAGGGTCAAAAGCAACCAAAACAAAAACAAGAATTGGAAAAATCACAAACTATTTTAGAAAAATTTCTGTTGCAGAGATTAAGATTGAAGCTAGATCTCTAAAAATTAATGATGATATTTTAATTATCGGTCCAACTACTGGTGTTTTAGAAGAAAATATAAAAGAGATGCAATTATCTAAAAATAATTTTACAAAAATTGCAAAAAAAGGAGATCTTATTGCAATTAAGGTAAAAAAAAGGGTAAGAAGAAATGATGAGGTTTATTTATTTAAGTGATTTTTATGGTGTCAATGAATAAATCAAAAGAAGAATTGTTAAATTTATTAGAAAGATCTATACTGAAATTAACAGAAAATAGATCTAAAAAATATGGTTTGTTACTAAGTGGTGGTGTTGATTCTGCTTTGTTAGCAATTATTCTTAAGAAAAACAAAATAAAATTTGATTGTTTTTTTGCATATGTAAAAGATATAAACGACCCAAAAGATCTTTATTTTGCAAAAAAGCTAGCAAAGGATCTAAATTTAAATCTAAATATTATTTCTTGTGAGAAAAAAGAATTACCTGTAATTATTAAAGATATAATAGATGTTACTAACTCCACAAACCCCATAAATATGGGGGTTGCAATACCAGTATATCTTTGTGCAAAAAAAGCAAAAAGCAAAAATACAGATGTTCTTTTTTCTGGTCTTGGAAGTGATGAGTTGTTTGCTGGTTATCACAAGTTTAGATTAAGTAAAGATATTAAAGAAGAAACAAAAAAATGCTTAGAAAATCTTCAAAAGGACAACTTAGATAGAGATCAAGCTATTGCTAGTTTTTTTAATCTTTCTATTGTTTGTCCATATTTAGATAAAGATCTAATAAATTATTCTTTAACTATTGATTCAAAATATTTGCTTTCTAAAACACAAAATAAAATAATAATAAGAGAGATTGGTAAAGATCTTGGTCTCTGTTCAGAAATTAGTGAAAGAAAAAAAGTTGCTTGTCAATATGGTAGTAATTCTGATAGGGTTATTGAAAAGTTAGCTAAAGAAAATAAATTTAAAACAAAAACAGAGTATTTAAACTCTTTTTTAAAAAAAAATGTTGGTGTTCTTTTTTCTGGTGGTAAGGATAGTAATCTTTCTATGTTTTTAGTAAAAAATAAATATAATTTTTCCTGTTTGTTATCTATTATCCCTAGTTCTAATGACTCATATATGTATCAAAAACCTGAGCTGAATTTATTAAATGCTCAAGCGGAGTGTTTGAATCTACCGCTACTTACAAAAAACTCTAATTCTGTAAAGGAAGAGGAGTTAGATGATCTAGAACTACTAATAAAAAAAACTATTAATAAATATAAAATAACAGGAATAGTCTGTGGTGCTCTTTTTAGTAATTATCAAAGAGAAAGGGTTTTAACTATCTGTAACAAATTACAAGTAGAATTGATTGCTCCTTTGTGGCAAATGGATCAAGAAAAGGAAATTGAGCTATTATTAAATAATAATTTTAAGTTTATGATCTGTAAAATTGCAGCATTAGGGTTAGATCAAGAGTATCTTGGAAAAGTTGTTTCTAAAGAAGATCTTATAGATTTTAAAAAACTAAACAAAAAATATGGTTTTAATATTGCTGGAGAGGGTGGAGAATATGAGACTGTTGTTATTGATTCTCCTATGTTTAAAAGATCTATAAAAATTCTAGAATCTAAAAAGATTATGGAAAATGAGTTTACTGGTTTTTTAGAGATTAAGAAAATATTAATAAAATAAAATTTATTCTATTAATATTCCAACTTTTTTAGGAAGTGCTTGTTTGGATTTAGGGTCAGAACTTTCTTCTGCCAAGATAATTTCTAGATCTACTTCTAAATTCTTTTCTAAAAACTCTTTTATTTCTTTATAGAAATTATACTCTGATTCTTGATCTTTAATATCTTCTAAAATTGCTGGAGTCTTTATTGCCCAAGTAATTATTTTACTTACCATTTGTTTATTTTCTGAGTGTTTTTCTAAAAACTTACTCATAAGTTCTTTAATATTTCTATTTTCTTTTACAACTATTTCTTCTTTTAGTTCTTTATAAAGATCATAGATCCATTTCTTTGAAATAAATAATGTAATTTTTTTAGGGTTTATAACATTTGCCATCTTAATAACATTTCTAATATCTGAGGTTGTTTTTTCTATGGTCTGTTCATCCTTATCAAGATCTAAATTTATTTTACTTAAGTCTACTTTTGGAAATTCTGTTTTTGCAATAATATACCGATTACCAATCATTTGATTTAGTTCTTCACTTAGATGTGGGGTAAAAAGTCCCATACTCTTTATCCATTCTGTTATTAATTTTATTAAAACTTTTTTGTTTTTTCCATTTCTATTTCTATACCAAAGTAAATCATTATAGAAATTAAAATAGATCTCGTCTGTTGCATTCTTAAATTCTATTTTATCCATTGAACTTATTATTTTTTCTAGTCTTATATTAAATTGAGAGATCAACCAACTATCTATTTTTTCAGGGTCTTTTTCTATTAGTTCTTTATCATTAATGGTTTCTTCAATAAATGAATATATTTTATCTATTCTTAGTTTATAGTTTTTAAGATCCTCTTCTTCAAAACTAATATCTACAAAAGGGTTTGCAATATTTGCATAAAATAGTCTAATAGCATCAACTGAGTATCTCTTTGCTTCGTCAGCAATACTTTTAACACCGCCTTTTGATTTAGAGATCTTTCCTGATTTGGCAACAACCCACCAATTCACAAAAATTCCTTGTGGATGATATTTTTCTGGAAGTATTCCAATATGATTCATTAAAAATACTGGAAAATGAACTGTTTGATGTTCTTTTCCTCCAAGATTAATATCTAAAGGGTACCAATATTCTACATCTTTTTTAATTTCTTCTAAAAGGTTAAGATCTATGTTTGTTTCTTTAGAAATTTTTTTACTCTCTCCTTTATTCAAAAAAACATAGTCAAAAAATTCTTCTGTTAGCTGTTCTGCTTTTATTTGTCCGTTGTTTACATATAGACTAATTAAATAATAAATAGGATAAAGAGTACTATCTGAGATTGGCTCAATAGTGTAAGAAGAATCAAAAGGCAACTTTGTCCCAAGCCATGTTCCTTGTCTAGCACATGCTCTAGCATCAAACCAATTTAGTATTTGTGGTAAATTTGTTTTAAATGTTTCTGGCAGTATATTCATGGTTTTTACATGTTCTATAGTATCATTTGTTAGTTTTTCATTAGAATAATCAATAAACCACTGATCATCTACTTTTTTTATTAAAACTTTTGATCCACATCTACAGATTACTTCTTCTGAGAGATCATAAAAAATATCCGCGTGATTTTCTTTAATTAGATCCTCTTTCATTAAGTTTTTGGCATCTTCTACTTTCATTCCTGAGTATTTACCACAGTTTTCAAGCATAACTCCAGTATGAAAACCTTTTTTATAAACTTCTTTTTTTGCACTTTCTAGTTTTTCTATATCCTTTTGAGAATTAATATTTAGTTTTTTACAGATCTCAATTGCTGGAAATTTTCCAAAGTCTTTTGATTGTATTATTGGAATTGGTTTTATTTCTTTTATAATTTCATAATCTAATCCATATTTATTACAGTCATTAGGAGATCTCTGCAAATCATATAACCCAATCCAGTCAGCAGGAGCATCAGAAGGAACAGAGGTAACTATGCCTGTCCCAATAGCAGGATCACAAAAAGAAGAAGGTAATATTATTATTTCTCTGTTGATTGCAGGGGCTAAACAGTATTTACCAACAAGGTCTTTTCCATTTATCTGTCCAACAATTTGTGTGTTTTCTTTTTGATATTTTATTTTTTCGGCAAATTCTTTACTTGCAATCCAAATTTCATTATTTACTTTTATTTTTACATAAGTCACATCATAATCTAACCATATATTTGTTTGTCCAAACATGGTTTCTGGTCTTAGGGTTGCTACTACTATATACTGTTTTGGTTCTTGATATTGTAATTTTATTAAAGTATATTCATTTTTCTCAGCAGTTCCTCCTTTAGATAAATCCATCTCTGAAGGGTCTACTGCAACTGGTCCACAGTTTACACAGACTGTTGCATAATAGGGTTTTTGTATCAATAGTTCTTTTTCTTTTAGTTTTTTAAATTGCCATTCAATAAATTTATTATAATCTTGGTTTGTAGTTACTGTAAATCTTTGCCAATCACCAATAAACCCATATTCTTTATAATCATTAATATATTTTTTTGAAAAAAAGTCAACAAATCCTTCTGGAGTTGATATTTGGTTAAGATCTTCATCTGTCAAGCCCATTTCTCTATAATATTCAATAGTTTCTTTATGATTTTCAGAAACTTTTTTAGCTTTAGCAACAGCTGCATTTCCTGATGCATGTCCTCCAGCTGGTAACAAAACATTATATCCTTGCATTCTTTTATATCTAGAAATAGCATCAGCATATGAAAATCCTCTCATATGGCCCACATGATGAAATCCTGATACTGTTAAGTATGCCCAGATTATAAAATATTTTTTTTTATTAGGATCTCTAGAAGCAACACCTATTTTTTCTAGATCCCATATTTTTTGCCATTTTTTTTCTATTTCACTAAAATTATAATTGCTCATTTTCTTTCACTTTTAAAATATAATAGAGTAAAAATATATAAAAATCGGTTTGTTTTATTTTGTTTTTGAGATATAAGGTGTTCCTTTTATTTCTTCTAATTTATAACCATTTAAAGAAACATATTTAATAATAGATCCAATATTTCTTAACTCTGAAATTATTGATGTTTTTGAAAAATTCATTTGATGTCTAAAAACAATTGAAGATAACCAAGCATTTATTTCTTTTTGTGTTTTTTTATTTAACTCTTCTACAAATCTTGATGAAAACATAATCTGTATTCTTCCCATTTCTAAGGAATTTGTTCCAAGAATAGATACTTCAAAATTAGATAGGCCATATTTTTTACAATAATTAACAAAACAAGAAAAATCCATAGCAGAAAGATTTGCTGATTTTGGGGATTTTATTTTTCCCAAAATATGTGTGTGTATAAATGTTGCTTTTTTTAGGTCATTTGTTTTTGCTAGAGAATCTAAGAGTTTTAAATCCACGGCAACACTTTTTTTACCTCTTTTTCCTGAAATATCAATTACTTTTGATCCAATTTTTATTAATCCTATTTCTTTTTCTAGGTTATTAAAAGAAGATAACTTTTTTGCAAAAGATTTTTCTGGGTAAATTACATTTGCTTTTTTATTTTTTCTTCTAAAAAGGGTTATTTTTTTGAACATCTTATAATCGTTGTTTTAAAAAATTATTCTTTTTCTTTCTTTTATAATATATATAACCAACCAAAACTAATAAAATCAAAATAATAATAAATTTGGTGTTTTTGGAAGCACTAAAAGTAACAAGACCACTCATTTTATTTTTTAAAGTATTTCCAGCAGGTTCTGTTTGTGATTTATTTAGAGCAGTATTTATCTCAGTATCTGTCTTTGAATAATTATTATTAAGATTTCTTCTTGCTTGATTATTGTAGATGTCTCTAAGATTACCTAAAAGAGAGTTATTTTCATCACTAGTAGTAATTGGACCAAATTCTTCAAGACCAACTCCTTGATAATTTGCATCAAATAGTCTTTGATTTTGTTTAGAGTCTATAGAGATCTGATCTTCAAAAACTAAGGTGTTATCATTAAGATCAAAAGCTAATTGTGGAGTGGTTACTATTAAAAGATATTTAGTTGTTTTTCCTGGGTTGATTTCTAACTCCAAAACTAATTTACCCTCAAAAAAATAAAAATCGTTTTTCTTTTCTAAAAAACACAAGTGTTTTTGTTCTTTTTTATTAAAAACTGTTATTCTTTGATCATTATATTTTAATAAAGAACCATTTTTTTCTAAACATTCTTCTGTTTCTAACTCCTGAGCCAAATATGTTGCTATACTATTGTTATTTGTTTCAATATTAAGGTTAAGTTCTTGTTTTATAACCACAGCATAATCTAGTTTATTTTCATATTCATATTTTGAAATAATTGTTTGACCAGCAATAATTTGAAGATCATTTTCTTTTCTTACAATTATGGTGTCAGGAGTAACATTAAAGTCTTTATTTAGACTTAAGGAAATTGGAGAGGATACTTTAATATTTATAGTTTCATTATTTAATATTTCTTCTTGAGCTGATAAAGAGAACAAAGATAATATTAAAATTCCTAAAATAATTATTGTTTTTTTCATAATTTTTCTTAATTTACATTTTTATTTTATACTTTTAATACCTATTTTATTTTTCTAAGATTATAAAATACTTTTGTTTCTTAGAATTTCCTAAATTTTTAATATATTCACTAACCTTAAAACCTGCTCTACTAAATGAATTTTTAACTATTTCAAATATGTTTTCTGATCTTGGATAAAACTGAATAACTACAATCCCTTTTTCTTTTAGTTTTAACAAAAGGGCTTTTCCTATTTTTTTAATAATGTTTTTTATTTCCATTTCTTGCTTATTTGCAATAACCCATTGAAGTGCTGAAATTGAGAGTATAAGATCAAAAGTTTTATTTTCTATTTCTTTTATTTTTAATAGATCCTCAAAACCCCCAAGATAAGCAAAAAACTTTTTTTCTTTACAATATTTTAGCATTTCTTGACTAGGCTCTATTCCTACTACATTATAATATCCTAAATTTTTTAAATACTCAATACTAAAACCAGTTCCACACCCAACATCAAGTATTTCTGTTTTTTTAGAGTTTTTTCTTTTAGAGTAATAGATCTCTAAGCAATCATTTGTTAATATTGTTTGTGTTTTTTTCATTCCTGAATTATTATCGTATCTTTTAGATTCTTCTAAAGTATAGAAATCATTAGGATCTTCATAGTTATTTTCAGGAGCATCTATTTTCATATTTTATCTGTTATTTAAATATTACAAATTTTATTTTTTCTTTATCTAGTTCTTTTTTAATATTTCCATGCAACTGATCTTTTATTTCTAAAAAATTACTCCAATCTTTTTCTTTTATGGTATAATCAAAATAAAGATCTATAGTCTGAGTATTAAACTTATCAAAAATTACAAATGATTCTTTTGCATCAATCTTTGGATGATCTATTAATAGTTTTTTTATAATTGTTTTTGCATTTTCTATATTTTCTAAAGAATTATCATGTGATAAAGATAAATATTCTACTACTCTTCTAGCTTTTCTTTTAGAAATGTTTTCAACAATTCCTTGAGAAAGCTTACTGTTTGGAACAATATAAAGTGTTCCATCAAAGGATTCTATTTTTGATGTTCTTATGTTTATTTCTTTTATTACTCCAATAATCTGATCAGATCTAACAATATCGCCAACCTTAAACTGTTTTTCTGTAAAAATAATAATCCCAGAAAAAAAGTTCTCTAAAAGTTCTCTAGAAGCAAAAGCTATTGCAATACCACCAATTCCAAGTCCTGCGATCAGTCCACTAACGTTATATCCAAAGTTTGAGATTATTAAAAGCACAGCAACAATAATAATTAATACTTTTATTAATGTCTTTATTAAAGGTAAAATATCCTCAAATCTTTTTTGCTCTCTTTTGGTGTCTGTAAATCTTAACAAGTATTTTTCTATAGAAATTATTACCACTTTTCCAAAAAACCAAGCTCCAAATGAAACATATAAAACAAAGATCAATTTATCTATTAAATTTAAGATTTTTGGATTAACAAACAAAACAGTTAATGCCCCTCTAATTATTGAAAGGAAAATAATTAGTAAAATTGGTTGCGGTTTTCTTAAAACACTAAAAATAATTTCTAATTTTTTTATTTTTTCTTCTAATGGCTTAAAGATTGTATTAAATAACCAGGACAAGACTTTAATGGCTATTACTCCTAATATCAAATAGGTAAAGAAAAATAAATATTGATATATAGTATTACCTAAAAAAACCTGTTCTAATATTGCTACCATAATTTTTCTGTTTTTTTGAAATTTTAATGTGTTTTTTTATAAAATATATATTTTTAAAAAATGATTTATTTATTAAGTATTTTATATATTATAATATATGTAAAGATCTATTTTTAATAAGATATTTTAATATTTAAAATGGAAGAATTCATGGTTAAAAAAAAAGAGGAAAAAGTTGTTGTTGAACTAAAAAATGTCTATAAGATTTATAGTATGGGCAAAGTTAATGTAAATGCTCTAAACGGTGCTGACCTAAAGATCACTAAAGGAGAATTTGTTTCTATTATGGGTCCAAGTGGTTCTGGAAAATCAACCATGATGCATATTATTGGTGCCTTAGATCTTGCTACTTCTGGTAAAGTATTTATTGATAATATAGACCTATCAACTTTGAGTGAAGATCAATTATCTGTTATTAGAGGTAAAAAGATTGGCTTTGTTTTTCAGGATTTTAATCTTATTCCAACACTTACAGCAATAGAAAATGTTATGCTTCCAATGCTTTTTCAAGAAGAGAAAATGGATGAAGATAAAAGACAGAAACATTGTGAAGCTTTATTAAGTTTAGTTGGTTTAGGAGATAGAACCGGTCATAAACCTTCTGAGTTATCTGGTGGTCAACAGCAAAGAGTAGCAATTGCAAGATCTTTAGTAAATAGTCCTGAAATTGTTCTTGCTGATGAACCAACTGGTGCTCTTGATTCTAAATCTAGTCAAGAGATTATGGATCTTTTAGTTGATCTAAATAAAGAAGGAAAAACAGTAATAATTATTACTCATGATAAAAATGTTGCAAAATTTGCAAAAAGAAACATTTTTTTAAAAGATGGAAAAATTATTGAGGATAAAACAAAGGAGTGATTATGTTTAATATATTGCCCTTTGTTCTAAGGAATCTTAGAAGAAGAAAATTAAGAAATTGGCTAACTATTGCAGGAATTATTGTAGGTGTTTTTGCTATTGTTTCTTTAATTTCTTTGTCAGAAGGTCTAAAAGAGTCTATAGATAGGGAGTTTAGTAATCTTGGAGCTTATAAAATAACAATCACCTCAAAATATGTTTCTTTTGGTGGCACAAGAACTAGTACTGGGCTTACAGATGATGATATTAAAACTATTAAAAAAGTAAGTGATATTTCGTTTGTAAGTGGATCATTAACAGGATATTTAGAAACTAAGTTTTCTAATGAGGTGGTGATGACTACTTTTACTTCTTATGATATAGATTATTTTGAAGATATGTTTAAACAAAATAACCTTTCTTTAGCAAAAGGAAATTTTTT
>CAZPGO010000025.1:0-2827 GCA_964586355.1 uncultured archaeon | reverse complement strand
AATAGCACCAGCATCACCAACACAATCTGCAGAGTCTGCAATTACTGATAGTATTTGTGCAGGATGTGGTACATTTGTTTCTTGTGCATTTATTCTTGGAATTATTGCTAATGCTAAAAATACAAAAACAACTGCAAGAATTCCAATATTAATAGATTTTGTTATTTTTTCACTCATTCTTTTTTTCACCTTTTCTTTATATATTTTGTTTTTAATGTTTATAAACCTTTACTTTACTAGTTTTACTTTAAATAAAGTAAATAAAAGCCCAATTATTAAAGAAAAGACCGCAAAAGTTACTGAAAAGATCAAACCTAAATTTTTAAAAGATATTTTTTCCATATTAACTTCTCGCCTCCTTATTTTCTTTAATACTTTTCTTTTTGTTTTGGTGGGTTTTTTGTAAAAAGAGATCTTTGTTTTAGATCTGCTTAGTAAAGAATACTTGTTTTTGAGTATTTATATACTTTAACCGAAAAATAGCGAAACTTGGTGAAACTTAGAAGAAAAAAAAGATATTATTTATTATCTAAATCATACATTAAATTAATTTGCCAAAAAGTCAAAGCAATATCATAAACTTCAACAAAATCAAAATCAAAAAAACCAAAAACATCTCCATCTCTATCAGTTCTTCCAATTCTTAAATCAGAATTAACAAAAATATAACTATTTAAAGAAACAGTAGATTGCTTTTTTATTTCACCATCTATAGAAAATAAAAACACACCCCCTGCTTGCCAAACACCTACAAAATCATAAAATTTATCTATAGATAATTCATCATCAGAAAATAATTTCATTTTGCCAGAACTATTTTCATTATTATCGATAGCAAAATGGGGATGTGTAATAGAAGATCCTTGATTAACCCCATCAACATTAAATCCAAATCCATCAACAGTATTCCCAGTACCAACATCAACAGAACCTATCAAATTGTTAAGATTTTTAGGTTTAAGTTTTGCTCTTAATGTAAATTTAGTGAAATTTTTAGTTTTCAAATTTGGATAAGTTATATAACTATCAATACCATTAAACTCACCTATGCCATTATTAAATAAAACATTTGTTGAAAATCCACCATTTGCAATGACAGATTCTTCTGAATAAAAATGTTCTCTAAATATTAAGCCAGTTTCTCCTAGACAATAACCAGAATAAGGTAAATATCCTGTATTTGCATTAACAGAAATATATTGATCTTCATCTGTTTTTAATAAAATAGTAAAATTATTATTTGGAAAACAAATAATAGATATAGGACTTAATGATCCTGGAGCAAGAGTAATTGGAATTTCTAAATTTACATCTTTATTTAAATATCTATATTCTCCATAAGGATCTATTAATTTATAACTAACAATAGTAATAGCATTTATATTTGTATTTTGCAAAATAACTGAATTTTGAGTAGATGGATTATTAGATAAAATATAATTTTTTGCAAAAATAGTATGTTCTAAATTTTTAGTATAAGAAATATTTGTTTTTGTAGTATTTTCTAAAACAAAGGATTTACCCCAGGTCAAAATTACAGTTATTAATATTACTGAGACAACTATAAGTAAGATAGTTGCGATCAATGGGGAGAGAGATCTCTTTAACATAATAAAACTAAGAACAAAAAATTTAAAAATAGTAAATTAGTGTAAAAATAATCTTAAATTTGTATTTAATAACTTATAATATCAATGCAAATTTTAGAAATTTTCGACGGTGATTATTTAATTTTAAGATAAATAAAATACTATGGTTCAAACCCCCCCAGGTGGGGCAGTCTCCTCAATAGTTATAGTAAATACATCTATTATATTTCCATTTGAATTAGTATCGCGAATAGTAAAAGTAATTTGATTTGCTTGTTCCAATTCTTTATAAAAATAAAAAAAAATCACATCATCTTTATTTATTTCAAAAGTGTCTTCCTCTGAAAGATCTCCCCAAAACACATCATTTAGAACAATAAATTTTGCTAGATTTGGACCAGAACAAGGACCAAATGGAAAACAATCCTCATCATCAATCCCAATCCAAATTGTACCGCTTGTGTTTGCTATTTGTATGTTACTATAATATTCACCACCAGGACCGGGATACCTTATAATATCTTCAAAATTTAATATCCAATCTTCTTCACTCTCTAATACATTTATTGTAACAGTATATATTTTTGTACTATCATCTTCTGCAGTTACTGTATATTCTACTGGATTAGTAAAGTTTTGAGCAGAACCAGATTGTGGATTAACTGTTGCGTATTCTGAAATTAAAATTGTTGGAGTAAGATTTGTTACGTTTGTTCCATAAGGCACTTCTAAAATTATTGTGTTTAAATCATTGTCAATTGTTCCATCTATACCTATACTTAAGATTGTAAACTGAGTAATAAATTTATCACTGGACAATACAGGTTCAACATAAGGATAAGGGTTGCTTATGTTTCTTAGTGTGATGTATTTACTATCTTCGGTTTCAAGAATAATAGTAAATTTTCTGGAAGGAATGTTTTGATCAGTAAATAAACTAAGATTTAAAACATTTAATCCTTGTTTTAAAGTATATGAAGAATTTAAAGTTATTATATCAGTTTCAGTATTATCATATAATATCTTATATTTAGCTATAACTATATCTTTGGTTCCTAAGTTTGCAGGAGGAGAATAATTAAATTGCATTAGACCATTAGAAAAGGTTTTAGGATAAATATAATGTTCCGCATCAGAAAGCTCTAAATCATTAAGATTACTTTGTTTATTTAGTTCTTCATTAGTAAAAGATTGACTCCAGGTTAAAAAAATAACAACAAAAATAACAGAAACAACAA
>CAZPGO010000024.1:0-12192 GCA_964586355.1 uncultured archaeon | reverse complement strand
TAGTGATTATATTTATATAAATAATTCTATGTATGATCAAAGATCACTCTCTGTTTGGGTAAAACCAGATAATTGGAATGATAGAGTTATTGCTGCTGGTTTTTTAAGTAGTGGTTCTCATACTAACTTAGTTGCTTATTATAATTCTGTTTTTTCTATAGGTACTGGCAGTGAATCATTAAAAGTGAGAACAACTAACACATATAATGATAATTTGTGGCATAATGTAACTGTTGTTAGAAAAGATGATATGATAGATATTTATGTAGATGGTGTTAAACAAGCTGTGGATCTTACTGGGTCATATAGAGCATCACAACGAAGATTAATTGGTGCTAGATATCTTAATGCTTATGAACAATTTTTTTCAGGACCGATAAGTGATTTAAAAGTTTATAATAAAGAATTAACTGAAAAAGAGATTAAGGTAATCTATAACGAAACTAGAACAAATTAATATCAATTTATAAATTGTTTTGAAGATTTATTTTTTAGTTTTAAAATATTTGTTTTTTTGTTAGGTTTATGGATTAATTAATTAATTTTTGTTAGTTAATATGTTACAAATCAACTCTTACACCCCATTAACAAAACCTCAAAAATTATGTTTATTTGGTTTTATTAACAAAAACCTAATTTTGGTTTGGTTTTTTACTGGGTAATCATATATAAAGCTTTTAGGGCTATAAATATAACAGTAATCTATTACCTAGATTCCACAAAAAAGGTAAAAAAAGGCAAAAAAGAGGGAGAAAAAAGAATATACTGTTGATGATTTTAATTATGACAGATCCCTGTTCTTTTCCTCCTTTATCCCACCAAAAACAATTTTTTATTTTCTTTTCCCCAAAAAGATTCTTTTTTTTTACTTATTTTTTATTTCTGCTTGTTTATAATTTCATTTATATATCTTTCTATATATTAAATATATATTACTAATAAACTATTTTTAGTAAAAAACTTAGATCTTTTAATAATCTTAAAAGTAATATAAAAACAATTATATAGGTGAAAATTAACATGGGATTAAGACCAGGACATTGTTATTGTAAGAATGTAAACAAAAGAGCATATGCAAGACCAGCAAAAAGAGTTCATAGAAAGAACTTTGTTGGTGGTGTGCCAGGAATAAAAATAAGACAGTTTCATATGGGTAATGGAAATAGACCATATACACATGTTGTACACTATGCTACAAAAGAAAAAATACAAATTAGAGATAATGCTTTAGAAGCAACAAGACAAAGTATTACAAGACAATTAACAAAAAAATTAACAAATATGAACTTTTATATGAAAATAAGAGTTTATCCTCAGTTTTTCTTAAGAGAAAACAAACAAGCACAAGGAGCACATGCAGACCGTATTCAACAAGGAATGAGTCAATGTCCTTTTGGAAAAGTTGTTGGTAGAGCTTCAAGAGTAAGAGCTGGACAAAAGATTTTTAGTATCTTAGTTGATGAACCAAATGTTACTTTTGTAAAAGAACTTTTAGAGAAAAATAATTCAAAGTATCCTTGTCAAATGAAGGTTATTATTGAAGAAAATAAAGACACTCTAAAAAGTGTTGGAACAGTAAAGAAAAGAAGAAGATTACTGATGAAGGAAGCTGAAGAAGCAAAAGCAGCAGAAGCAGCAAAAACAGCTGCAAAAGATGCAAAAGGTGCAGTAAAAGGTGCTGCTCCTGCAAAGGATGCTAAGGCTCCTGCAAAAGGTGCTGCTCCTGCTAAGGATGCTAAGGCCCCTGCAAAGAAAAAATAGTTTTTTTCTTTTTTTTAAATTTTTGATAAACTATGTTATATTTATTTTTACTAGGAAGAGATTTTAGATTATCCAAACTAGAGCTAGCAACTTATTTTTCAACAAATAACATAGATTATTCTATTTTTATTAACACAGATAAATATCTTATTTTAGAGATTAAATCTTTTGAAAAAATTAATTTTGCAAAAATACAAACAGATCTTTCAGGAATTACTAGAATAGTAAAAATATATCATTTTTCTGAAGATCTAGATTCTAAGATAATAAATGATTTTGATGTTTATTATGATAAAAAACTAAATTACACCATTTCAACAATAGATGTAGAGAATGAAGTTAGATCTAATTTAGAACTTTTGTTTAAACAAAAATTTAAAGAAGAAAAAGTAAAAGCGATCTATAAAAAACCAGTAAGCCACTCAAAAAAGAAATCAGAAAAAAACTATGTTACAAACCCAGATAATTATTATTCTTGGAAACTTAATGAAAATGGTTTTGAATTTTTTACAGTTTTTTATGAAAATAAATATTATTATGGAATTACTGTTAGTTGTTTTAATCCAAGAATAAATAAATTAAAGGATACTAAAAGACCAAGCATAAAAGAAAAACATAACACCTCTTTTAGGTTAGCTGGAATTATGATAAACCTTTTAGGAGCAAAAAAAGCAAAAATTGTTGATCCTTTTTGTGGAACTGGTACTTTTTTAATTGAAGGGTTAATAAAAGGATATGATGTTATTGGTATAGACAAAGATAAAGATATGATCTATAGCTCAAAGAAAAATGTTGAATGGGCTATTAAACAATTTAAAATAAAAAATAGCTATAAGCTTATACAAGGAAACTCAGCAAAAGTAGACTATAAAGCAGACTTTTCAGTATTTGAGCCATATATGGGACCTTTTCTTAAGAAATTGCCTAGTAAGGAAAGATCTTTAAAGATTGTTAAAGAACTTAATAAATTATATTTTGAGGTTTTTTGTAATCTTAATAAAAATCTTAATAAAAAAGCAAAAATTGTTTGTGTTTTGCCAGAATTTAAAACCTTTGATGATCAAAAGATAAAAATTTCGTCAAAGGTTTATTTAGAGAATGGGTTTAGGTTGTTTGATGTAAGTAAACTTAATAAAGATCTAGATCTAATAAACCCAATACCTTATTCAACACCAAGTGGGTCAAGAATAAATAGAAATATTTATATTTTAGAAAAAAAATAAAAGGTGAAAAACTATGGAGCGAACATTAATTATTTTTAAACCAGATTCATTAAACAGAGGACTTGTTGGAGAAATACTTCATAGGTTTGAAAGAAAGGGTTTTAAGATTGTTGGTATGAAGATGATTTTTTTAGATGATCAAGTATTAGATGAACATTATTCGCATTTAAAAGACAGACCATTTTTTTCAAGAATAAAAAAGTTTATGAAAAGTGCACCTTCAATAGTTTGTGTTTTAGAAGGGAATAATGTTGTTTCTGTTGTAAGACATTTAGCAGGAGTAACTAGAGGGTATGAAGCACAAATTGGAACTATTAGAGGTGATTATTCTCTAAGCCAACAATGTAATATAATACATGCCTCAGATTCATTAGTTGCTGCAGATCTAGAAATTGCAAGATTTTTTGATGATAAAGAATTATTTGCATATGAAAAAGTTGATCTAAACTTTGTTTACGCTGAAGATGAATTATAAATTTTTTTTTTTAATTTTTATATTTTGATGTTAATTATGAGTGAAAATATTATAACTGTTAAAAATCTTAATAAAACCTATAGTAAATTAAAAGTTTTAAAAAATGTAACCTTTAATGTTAAAAAAAATGAGATTTTTGCATTTTTAGGACCTAATGGTGCTGGAAAATCAACCACTATAAAAATACTAACAACTGTTTTAAATTCTGATTCTGGCAAAATATCAATAAATGGTTTTGATCCTATTAAATCACCTAAAGAAGTAAGAAATAGTTTTGGAATTGTTTTTCAAGATCCTTCCTTAGATGATGAACTAACTGCTTACGAGAATTTAGATCTTCATTGTGTTTTTTATAAAATATCTAAAGAAGAAAGAAAGAAAAGAATTGAAAATATTTTGAAAGTTGTTGAACTTTGGGATAGAAGAAACGATATAGTAAAAAATTTTTCAGGTGGTATGAAAAGAAGATTAGAGATTGCAAGAGGTCTTTTACACTATCCAAAAGTATTATTTTTAGATGAGCCCACCGTTGGTCTAGATCCTCAAACTAGAACACATATTTGGGATTATATTAAAAAAATAAATAAAAAAGAAGGCACAACAATCTTTTTTACAACACACTATATGGATGAAGCACAAAAATATGCAACTAACATAGCTATAATAGATAAAGGAAAAATTGTAGATGTTGGTACTAGCAAAGAACTAATTAAGAAAACAAAAACTAAAAATTTAGAAAATGCTTTTATAAAAATAACAGGATATAATATAAGAGATGAAGAAACAAGAGCTTTAGACCACCTAAGGTTTAGACAAAAAAATTTTAGAAGATAAGAAGAGGTTGGTTAAACATAAATACTATTGGAGCTT
Organism: uncultured archaeon; assembly: GCA_964586355.1. Classification (GTDB taxonomy): domain Archaea; phylum Iainarchaeota; class Iainarchaeia; order Iainarchaeales; family CSSED10-239; genus JAKQTP01. The sequence goes on along the minus strand of CAZPGO010000024.1, from coordinate 7,863 downwards.
TATGGCTAAGACAAATAAAAAGATTTTATAGGTCTAAGTCTAGATTAATTGGAACCCTTTCCATGCCTTTGTTGTTTCTATTAGCGTTTGGATTTGGTTTTGGTTCTGTTTATAGTATGGCTGGTCAAGGAGACTACTTTCAGTTTTTAGTTCCAGGAATTATTTGTATGTCAATATTATTTACATCAGTTATGTCTGGAATAGAGATAATCTGGGATAGACAATTTGGTTTTTTAAAAGAAACACTTGTTGCTCCAGTATCAAGATTAGAGATAATGATTGGAAGAACTTTGGGTGGTGCCTCTGTTGCTTTTTGTCAAGGTTTAATTTTTTTGTGTTTGTCTTTATTTTTTGGATTTAGAATAATTTCACTTATTTATTTGCCCTTAGTTTTTTTATTTATGATCTTAATTGCTTTATTTTTTGCAGCACTTGGTACAGCTATAGCCTCTCTTTTAGATGATATGCAGGGTTTTCAATTAGTTATGAATTTTTTAATTATGCCAATCTTTTTTTTATCAGGTGCTTTATTTCCAATAGACACTGCTCCAAAATTAATACAATTAATTGCAAAGATCAATCCATTAAGTTATGGAGTAAGTAGCATTAGGAACCTATTATCAGGATCCACTTCTTTTGTCTTTAATAATTTGCTTGTTCTTTTAGTAATAACTGTTATTATGTTAGTAATAGGATCCAAGCTTTTTTCTAGAATGAAAGTTTGATGTTTTTATATTGTTTTTTTATTATATTTATATTTTTTTTAAAAAGAATATATTTATAACTATTTTTTTATTATATAACTATAATATATAGGTGGAAACTATTTTGTATAAAAGAAAAAGCTCTCTCTCCCCATTGATCGCCACAATCTTACTAATAGTTGTTTCTGTTATATTGATCTCTGTTGTCTTATCTTGGGGGTCAGGCTTTGCAAAAGATAACTTAAATCAAATAGATTTGTATTCTTATGAAGAAGATTTTAAGTTAAAGGGTTCTTTAGTATTAAACTCAATTAATTCTAATTTAGAAAATAATCTTTTAATTATAAAAAACATAAACAATAATTCAGATATAAATATTATTGGTTATAGACTATTAAGTTCAGATTCAAATTATGTTTTTCTAGAAAAAAGTTTTTATTTTGAAGAATCGATATTTTTAAACAAAGGAGCTATTTCTTCAATTAATATTGTGTGTGTTCCTTCTAGATCTTTTGTGATTCAATTTATTACTAATGAAAATAGTTTTGTTGATTTACCAATAACATATAATTTATATAATTCTAATAATTATTGTTTAGGTAAAAATATAATTGGATATTGGAAGTTTGATGGAGATTTTTTAGATTATTCAGGAAATAATAATCACGGTGCTAATTTTGGCGCTGTATTTGTTGATGATGTTCCTTTTGGTAGCGGGAAATCTTTAAGTTTTAATGGCGTTGATAATTATGTTAATTTAGGCAATAGTTCTATTTTTAATATAACTGATCAAATAACATTATCTATTTGGGTTAAATTGAATAATTATATAGATTATGATACTTTTTTTTGGAAAAGTTATAATGGACTTAGTGGTGCTCAATCAAATTATGGATTAAGTATGACCTCTTCTCAAAAAGGAAGATTTGCAATTGGGGGCTCTTTAGCAATATCAAATACAATGTTTCCCTTAGATACTTGGATACATATGTTGGGCACCTATGATGGAGATTATTTAAGATTATATAAAAATAGTGTTCTTGCAGTAAATCCAGTTGCAAAAACCGAAAAAATAACAACTAGTACTCAAGATCTAGTAATTGGTAGAAGAAAGTATGGTTCTTCATTTAACTATCCTGCAAATATATTTATTAGAGATGTTCAGATTTATGATCGTGCATTAAGTTTAGAAGAAATAAAAATTATTTATAACCTGAGATGATCTTTTTTAAATAATTATTTAAGTTAATTTCTGTTAAATATTAACACCTTTTAAAAAGTGTCTTTTTTAAGGTTTTTTTGGCTGTAATTGTAATTATAATCAACGAAAAATAGATTTAAATACTCTATGTATTAACAATATCATTATGTTATTTCCTTATATAATTAAGGAAAATATTTGTCATTGACAAAAGGGGTGAAATACCATGGCAGCAGCAAAAAAGAAAAAAGCAGCAAAAGCAGCACCAGCAAAAAAGAAATAAGTTTTTGTAAATTATTTTTTTAATTTTAATTATTTTTTATTTTTCTTTTTTTCCTTTAATTTTTATGATTTTTTTAAATTAAATTCTGATTTTAAATGTTTGCTAACATAATATATTTATTAATAGTTTAATAATTTTTTATGTTTTTTATAAAAAAGATGGTGAAAAAGGCTATGATGAAATATGAACGAAAAATGTGTGATAATTGTAAGCTTAACACATTACATAGAGTTGATGATGAAACTGGAGATAGTGTTTGTCTAAAATGTAATAATGAACCAATAAAAGTAAAAGATTATAGATTTAAGACAAGATATTAATTCTTTTTCTCTTTTTTTTAAATTTTAAATAAATTTAAATATTTTTTCTAACTAATTTTTTTATGCAACAAGATAATAAGCTAAGCAATATAGTTATATTAGTTCATCCTCTTTTTGATTTAGTAAATGAAGCAATAGAAAAAAATATTGGTTCTGATTTAGAAAGGCTAAATAATATTTTGTATAATTTAAAAAACACAGAAGATTTATTAAGACTAGAAAAGCAAATACTTAATTTTGTAAAAACAAATAAATATATGCAAGTAAAATACAAAAAATGTTTAGCAGAATATGGTAAAAAAATAATTGAGTGTAAAAAAAATCCAAATACTTTAGTTGTTTTGTTTAAGTCATATAATCCAATAAATGTAAATAAAATATTGCAACTTAATTCTAATTATAAGTTATCCAAAGATGAAATTTTAATATTAAAGAAAAAATATGAAAAAGCAGAGATGCTTTTTGAAAGTGTTTATAATAGATTACTTTTAAATTATGTGGTTTTTTTAGAAAGAGAAATACCTAAAAATAGATTATTTATAAGTGACTTTTTTTTTGAAACAAAAAGAGTTTTGCCAAGATCTATACTAAAAAGATTAAATAAAAATTTATCTATTACTGTTTTTGGAGAATATGCTCACAGGTGTGTTTCTCAATGGGGTAGATCTATTTATAATCAAGTAAAAAGAGGGCGATCTGTTAAATATACTGAATTGTTAGAATCATCTATATCTGCAGAAAAAGAATTGGTTACTAAAGAGTTTAATAAACGTTTTTTGTTTGGGCATAAAAGAAGAGAACAAAGAGAAAGAGAAAAAAAACAAAAACTTAGACAAAAAAGATGTTTTATAAAATAGATGTGTATATATTTATTATTAAAAATAATTAGTTATTTAAATTTGGAGGTCTATAAAAATGAAAAAAAATAAGAAAATAACAAATAATCAAAAAAATATAGTATTGTTTTTTATTGGTTTTTTAATACTTGGTTTAGTAATAGGTGTTTTATTTAGTAATACAATAGCAACAACAGGACAAGCAAAATCAGCAGTTGTTCCTGCACCACAAATTAGTCTTGCTTTATATGGAGATATGGCTTTAAATCAAATTTATTCTAATGAAGAAAATGGTTTTAAAGAATTTTTAAATTATTATATAAATTATTCTTTATTATCAAACATTCCTGCAGATTCTGGATTGTCAATTTGTTTATCTGGAGGAACATATGATAATTTGTATGATGTTTGCACTAATAGTGGAGCAACATTAAGAGCACATTTTAATCCAAATATAGGTGGTTATTATCAAAATGGTACGACAACAGGTTCTTTTAAAATAGATGATTATAACCCATTTGCTGATGCTTTTGTTACAGGTGATTTAAAATTTAGTTCTGGTCAAAAGAAAACAATAAGCAAATCCATTCAATTTAATTCAAATCAAGATCCTTTTGCAAAAGTTACTGCTTTAGAAATTACAGAAAATGGTCGCTATTATTTATCTCATACTAATGTTGGTGAAATAAATATAGTTAGTTTTAATCTTCAAATATTTAATCCAGAGGACAATTTTCAAAGTTTTTCTTGGGATGCTGTTTCAATAGGCAATAATAGTTATGCTGGTGTTGTTCCTAATGAATTAGTGGATATTTTAAATAATGCCTCCGGCTCTTTAGATTTCGTTGTTACTTCTTTTATTATTACAGGGACTGGTAATGCAACCATATCTACTAAATTTTTTGTGTTAGATTCTTCTACTAAAAAAACAAGATATTTAACAGATTATGAAATTGAAAAAATAGATAAAAAGAATTATTTAGATTCTGAAAAATTATTTGATGACTTATCTAATTATAAAAAGAAATAATTTTTCTTTTTCTTTTTTTTTCAAAAAAAATCTTTAAATTCTTCAATGATTTTTTGCATGATTTCTTCTTGGTCTTTAAATAATAATAGATATTTGAAATCTTCTTTATTTACCCACCTAACATCACAAATTTCTTCTAATTGTAGTTTGAAATTATAATTTTTTGTAATTATTTTTGTTAAAAAGATCTCTTTTTCTTGACCATCATACCAAATGTTTGTTTTTTTATATTTTTTTTCACTTGTTTCTTTTGGCCAATTATATTTATCTATATATTTACTTTTTCCAACAATTTCTAAAGAATTAGGATCTATGCCAAGCTCTTCATTTAACTCTCTTTTAAGGGCAGTTATTGAATCTTCATTCTCTTCTACACCACCAGCAGGAATTTTCCATAAATCTGGTTCTAATGGATCTTCTTTTGTTGCAAGAACTAATAAGAATTCTTTATTTTCATTTATAATAAAAGCGGACACTCCTATTCTATAGTTCATATTTTATTTAGATATAATAATATTTTTAAATATTACTTATCTTTTAAATAATTAAAAAATACAAAAATTAGATCTAATTGCTTTTATAAATATAAAACAAACTAAAATTTATTTATGAAAGGGTTTTGGCTTTCTTTTTTTATATTTTTTAGTAATAGTGTTTGTTCTTTTGAATATAATGAAGTTAAAGAAATCACTATTAATAATGATTTTTTAGATTTTAATATTTTTATAGATCTTGGTTATTATAAAATTTCAGATTCTAACAATAGTTTAATTAACACATCCAATTTTTTTTATAATTTGGATCTTAATCAATTTAAGTTTAAGATAGATTCTTTAGATTATAGAGAAAGAAATTATAATTTAGTAATTGATGAAAATATTGATTTAAAAGAAAAAGATTTGTACTTTGATCTTAATAATTTAGTTATAAGTGGATCTCTAGGAAATATTTTTGATTTAAATTTAGTTATTACTAATTTTTCTAAAAAAGGCGATCTTTTTTTTCTTATATCAGACACCAATCTTTTTGTTTATAGTTTTGCAGATAGTTCCTTTAATTATCTTTTTAGGATTGATACTAATCAACCTATATACAATTTAGAATATTTATCCTATTTAGATCACAATTATTTATTTTTAGCCAATGGATCTAATGGTGTTGGAATTTATGAGGTTGATTTAAATTCAGATATTTTTGCACTAAATATTGGACAGGTTCCTTTTTCTTATTCTGGTTTTGATTATAATACTAGTTTTGTTTATTATTTTGAAAGTATTTACTCTGGAGATTATTTGTTTGTTTTTGTTAATCATTTTACTCAATTAAGATTTGTTTTGTATGATTTGAGTGAATTAATAAATTTAGGTGTGGATTGTCAAAATGGTTTTATTATTGGAGGAAATTATACCCCTCAATCTATCTGGCATAATAAAGATCTAAATAAATTAATAATACCTCTAAAAAATTCAGATACAACTGGTTATCTAAACTATGTAGATGACCCGCTAGGACTAAGTGTTTTTTCAAGTGGACAATTTGCTGGAAATTATACTGATCTTGATTCTCTTGATAATATTGCTTTTGTAATAGATCAAAATAATTTTAAGTCTTTTAATAAAAATCAAATAGGAGGACCAATATCTCCAATAAAAACACTAGATGTTAATAAGCCTATTAAATCTTTTGTTATTAATAGAGATTCTAATCTCTTTTATTTGCTTTTTGATAATAATATAAAAATAGTTGATTATAATATACTTGATAATGATTTTTCTGTTATAAGAACTATTTCAGGCCTTGACTCTGATCTAAATAAAATAATTTTTGATAATGATGCTATGTTTATTTCACAAAAAGGTGATTTAACTAAGATAAATTTAGATCAAAATTATTCTCTTACCTTTTTTGTTCCTTTTCCAAAAATAACATCTTTTTCTCTTAATCCAAATAATATAAATTATTCTCTTTACAATTCTTTTTTAGGGGATCTGAACTTTTCTTTTGTTATAGAAGACTATAATATTCTAAAGAATGATTCTGATTTTTCTCCATTAACTTTTGATATTAATCTAACAAATGAAAATAGATCTCTTTCAATTTTAAAAGATCAAAACATAGATAATAATATTTGTGAAAACCTAGATCTTACTTCAAAATATTGCTCTTTTTTAATAAATATAAAAAACATAAATAATTCCTATAGTTTAACAAATGGTAATTATGAATTCGTGTTGCTTACTAATCAACTAAAAAAAATTCCTTTTATTTTTAATCTCTCTAGACCAAGTGGAGGGTCGGGAGGATCACATACATCTAGTTCTTCCTCTTCATGCTCTCTACCAACACCGAAACCACCTCAAAGTGTAAATTATAAAGAGGTTTTAGATCTATTAGAACAAAATTATATTACTAAAAAAGATCTGTTTGATAGTTATCTTTTGGATTTTCCAATCCTTAATTTTGACCTAAATGTAGATTGTAACACTTTTTCTTCTGATTATAATTCTTTACTAGAGGCATATAATAATCTACCAAATATAGATCTAAAAAAAACAACAATTTCTAATAAGCTTCCTTTTTTTGATAATAAAGAGTATGATGTAATTAACAATTATTCTAAAAAAATAACTTTTCTTACTTCTAATAATAAGAAATATATTTTTGTAGAGATTGATCTTAATTTTAATGAAAATATTATTTTAGATAATCTAGATTATTCAAAAGTTATAGAAACTACAGAAGATCTAAACAAATTTGATTCTAATTTTGTAATTATAAATAAAGATCTAAATTATCTACTTTTAGATTCTGCACAAAATAATTATTTTGATCTAATAGAAATTGTTAAAAAATCTAAAGAAAAAGAAATAATTTCTACTGAAGCATTTTTAGAAGAAGAGATAAAAGAAGTTAAGAACTATAAAATAACATATGGTGTGATTATATTTATTTTATTTTTACTTCTTTTTTGTTTTAGACACTTTTTTTTTAACTGAAGTTTTTTTAGCAACAACTTTTTTTTTTGTTGGTTTTTTTGTTACTGTTTTTTTTTTAGTAACTGGTTTTTTTGTAGTTGCTTTTTTCTTTGCTACTTGTTTTGTTACTGTCTTTTTTTTAGTAGCTGGTTTTTTTGTTATTGTTTTCTTTTTAGTTGTTACTTTTTTTTTAGAAGGCTTTTTTGCAACAGCTTTTTTCTTTGTTGTATTTTTTTCTAGCTTTTCAAGTTCTTGTTCTAAATCCTTTAATATCTCTTCTAACTTTTTTTCTTCTTTTGTTTGTATTTTTTTAGTTTTCATATTCATAATAGACAATAATAAGATTTATATATTATTATGTTATTTGTGCTTTTTCAAATTAAATTAAAATTAAATACTTTTATATATTTATTATTATTATTATTATTATTATTATTATGTTATCCAAAAAAAACAGATCTAAATTAAGAAAAAAATTTTTGTTTAAAAAATATAAATATGTCTCTCCTTTAAT
>CAZPGO010000023.1:0-11893 GCA_964586355.1 uncultured archaeon | reverse complement strand
TGGTATAACCATTCCTGGAGATTCAGGAGACGGCACAGGGTTTCCAGCAGGGTTTGGGGATTGGTGGAGAATATGACTGAATATAGATATTTTACAAATACAAGTATAAAGACTATTATAATATTAGACACAAACTTAAAGTAAAAAAAGATTTATTATCTAATTATTTTTATTTTAAATAAAGCCCCTACAAAAAAGATTTGGATTTTTATTCTATTTTTTTATTGATCTTTAATATTGTTTTCCTTAAAAAGAAACCCTAGAAAAAGACCCTTTTTTTTGAAAAATGATTCATCAAATAGTTTTTTTTCAGAAAAAAATTAAATAAAATACCCTTTCTTGAAAAGAAAGTCTAGGGAAAGAAAAAACAAAAACGACATAGATAGAAATAATCCTCAAAAAAGTGATCCTTAAAAAGAAAGTTTAATAATATAAAATCTTTAAAAGTAATTTAGTTAAAAGGGGATAAATATATTTATAAACTGTTTTACTTAAATTTATTTTATATATTTAAATATAAAATAATTAAATATTATATTTTTTACAAAAAAACAAAAAAACAACCTGTACTCCTGAAAGTGTGTTTATCTGTGTTGTTTCCTAGGCTAACCCCTGGGTCTGTAGAAATACAGAAATTATAGTACCCGGAGACGGGTATTTTTATTTTTAGTAGGTATTTTTTATGTATTACAAAACACATCTGGCTTTATTTTTTAAAAGCCTTTTTTTTAGACAGAAAAAAGATCTGTTTTTGTATTTCTTTCTTGTTTTTATATCTTCTGTGTTATTTGCATGCCTACCTTTAATTACACAAATATATATAAGATTCTTATATCCAAATAAAGATCTCTCTTTATTGATCTACTTTAGTATCTTTTTTATAATTTTATTTATTTTTAAACTATTACTGGATATTTGGGTAAATAAGTTTCTAAACAAATTTTTACTAAAACTAGAAAAGAATCTTAAAGAATTAGTTTTTTCAAAAATATTAATAAAAAAAAAGATTTCTTTAGAAAAAGATCTAAGAGATCTAGAAATATACACAAAAAGATATTCTTTATTTGTTAAAAATATTATTTTTACTTATTACACAAACATTATTTCTTTATTATCTGTTTTTGTAATAATGTTTTTTTTTTAGTAAAGATTTGTTTAAATATACCTCTTGGTTTTTTTTGTTTTTTGTAATTTATCTTGTTTTGTTTAATTACATATTAACTAAAAACAAAAAAACTTTAGATAATATCTATAAAGAAAAAAACAAATCTTATTTTTCATTATTACAAGATCTTAAAAGAAAGAATAAAGATTCAAAAGAATATCTAAAACAGTTTAGAGTAATTTCCTCTTTTGAGTTTGAAAAAAATTTAAAAAATAAAAATTCATTAGTTTCTCTAAATCAGACCTTTAGGGCATCAATTACTTTTTTTAGAATTATTTTTTTGTGTTATTTTGGTGTTATTATTATACTCTCTAATCAAACAATTGGAAATTTAATTATTGGATTATTATATATTAGTATTTTTGGAAGAAGTGTAATAAATATTTTAACAAATATAATATATTTAGTTATTGCTAAAAGTGCAATAATAAGTATTCATAAAAAAATGATAGATTATTAAATTTCAAAAATCTTTTAATATATACCTATTTAAATGTGAATAAAAATGGCAAATGAAAAAAGACAACAATCTGAAAAAAACAACAAATATGTTAAAAAACAAATAAAAAAAGCACAAAAGAAAATAGTAGTAAAAAATAAACAGACTTCTTTAAAAAGATCTAAATTAAATATAGATCTAATTAATCAAAAGAAACATAAGACAAAAAGTATAAGTGTTCTTATTGTAAATGTTTTATTAATTGTTGTTGCTTTGGTAATAGTTTTAGTGATTTTAAATTTTGGATCTATATTTACTAAGGGAAAATTATCCTCCTTATCAGATGTTGTTAAAGACTATAAAAAATCAGATGTTGATTTTTTTTTAAATGTAGAGCCACTTAAAAATAATTCTATTCAAATAAAAAATAGTTCTAAAGAGAATCTAAATATTACTGGCTATTCTATAATTTCTAAAATGAATGCTAGTTTATTGAACAGATATATATTTTTTGATGAAAATGAGCAAAAAAATCTAATTTCAGGAGGAATAACAACAATTCCTATAGCCTGTTATCCTGAAAGAGAGTTTAATTTAGAGATTTTTTTTGAAGACGAAACAAAAGCAGTAAAAAAAATAACCACAAATGATTATGATTTTGGGAGGTGTCTTTTACCTTTATATTTAGAGCCCTTTAAAAGAGAGATTTATAATGTTTCTTTGGAAGAATATTGTGGAGATGAGTGTGATCTAGAGTTAATAGAGGTTAAACAACTTCATAATCACGGTCATTGGGAAACAAGAATTTTTAATATTGACGACCACGATTATTTTTTGCAAGGAATGCCTTATCTGCCTTTTGGGTTAGTTTTTTATAATAAGAAATTAAGACACTCTACAAGAGTTGGAACTGCTGATTTGCATTTAATTAGTCCACAAAATCTAAATATAGCTCCTCAGTTATATGAGTTGATTTTTGAGATAACTAGTTTTAATGAAACTTATACTGTTAGTTCTTTTTTAGAAGTAGAATATGATTATTGTTTTCCTAGTGGTAATGGATCAGAAGAAGATCCTTATATTATTTGTTCTGTTGGTGGTTTAGAATATATAAAAAATAATCTTTCTGCACATTATGCTTTAGGAGCAGATATATTTTTAACTTCTGATGATATGGGAAACAGATATTATTGGACCCCAATAGGCACACAGCAAAACCCATTTACTGGTTCTTTTGATGGGCGAAATCATGCGATAGTAAATTTATCTGTTTATAAGCCTTTAGAAGATTATCTTGGTTTGTTTGGGTATGTTGGATCTTATGATAATATTGTTACAATAAAAAATTTAAGATTGAGAAATGTAGACATTTATGGTCGAAGTAGTGTTGGATCAATTGTTGGGTGTGGTTATGTAAATTTAGAAAATTCATCAGCAGATGGAGACATATATATAAGTGGTCATGGTGCTGGTGGATTAATGGGATATAATTTTATTGGTTCTATAAAATCCAGTTATTCAAAAGTTAATGTGATTTCTAATGATGTTCTATCAGGAGAGATTGGTGGATTAGTTGGTGGATTTGGAGAAGAATGTCCTGCTGAAGAATCATGTTATATTTCAAATAGTTATTCTGTTGGTTTAGTAAATCCAGTAAATCAAGGAACAGGTGGTCTTGTTGGTTGGCTTTTTAATGGACAAGTCACAAATTGTTTTTATGATTCTCAAAATTCAGGTCAAGTTGATACTGGAAAAGGTATTCCAAAAACAACAGTTGAAATGAATACAAGATCTACTTTTGAAAATGCTGGTTGGGATTTTACTGATCTGTGGGCTATTGATTCTAGATTTAATTGGGGCTATCCTTATCACATAGATAATAGACCAAGATGATATTTTTATAAGGTTCTATTTATTTTCATAACCTTTAACTTTAAAAAACTATTATTCTTTATAATTAAATTATGAGAAAAGAAATAATTAGAAAAACCTTTGAAAAATGTAAAAACGGTGTGATCTATTATTTTTCTGGTACTGGAAATACTGCTTATGTTGTTAATAAATATAGAGATCTTTTTAGAGAAAAAAATATTTCTGTAGATTTGATTCCAATTGAAGATGTAGAATCTGTAACTACTCAAAAAAAATATGATTTTTTAATAATTGCCTGCCCAGTTTATTCTTGGTATCCACCAGAAATGGTTCTATCTTTTGTTAATAGATTGCCAGAAACAAAAAACAAACCAGTTTTTGTAATAACTACTTATGGTGCTAGTGATGGAGATGCTACTGGAAAAATTGTAAGAATATTAGAAAAGAAGAACTATTTTGTTTATGGAACTTTTGGTTATTTAATGCCAGATAATGTTTATTTTATTTTTAATAAAGATGCTCCAACAAAAATACAATCAAAAAAAATCATTAATCAAACCACAATCAAAATAAATAATGATTTTGTTGATATTTTAAATAATCAAGGAAAGATAAAAAGATCTAATTATCTTTCAAGAGTTTTTTGTTATCTTGTCTGTAAAGGCTTTAAATTATTTACTAGAAAAAAAAAGTGGGTTGTAGATAAAGAGCTTTGCACTCTTTGTGGGCTTTGTGAAAAGAATTGCCCAACTAAAAATATTACAATAAAAAAAGCAAAAAAAGAAGTCAAGTTTGGAAATGATTGTATGTTCTGTACAAGATGTTATAACTTTTGTCCAGTTAATGCCATTAACTATAAATCTATAAAAAAAACTAAAAAATTTAGAAGGTATTCTGAAAAAAAGGATTTAATTAATTAAAATATTATGGGTTAAAGTCAATAAAAAATAAGGTTATAAGATGAATAAAAAAATAATATTATTGTTTCTATTATTAATACTACTTTTGCCATTTACTTTTGCAAGAGAATATGAGATTAATAATATTGATATAAATTACACCATAGATAAAACAGGAGTAATATCAGTTACAGAAAACTGGGAATATGAATTTACTGGTTGTTATAAAGAAATTTTTATTACTAAACCCAATGTAATAATTTCTGATGAATCAGGTTTTTGTGAAAATGAAAATTGTTTATTTGAATATAAAAAAACCAACACCATTTCTAGAAAGCCAGAACTTATTTTAAAAGGGGATTTTTGTGATAAATCTGTTACTGCTAATTTTAATTATACTATTAATAATGAAATATATCTATTACAAGATAAAACACAATTCTATTATTTTATTTTTGGCGGAGGTATAGAGAAATCTAGTCCTCTTAATATTAATTTGTTTTTTCCTGGAGATGTAAATCAAACTAAATTTTTTATTCATTCCAAAAATTATGATTCAAAGGTTAATAAAAATCAAATTAATATTTCTAAGAGAGTTTTAGCAAACGAAGTTATTGAAATAAATGTCTTAATGCCTAAAGACTGGTTTGATATAACTCTTTTACCAGTAAAAGATTCTAATTCATCAATTGTTGTTTCAAATGAAGCAAATTGGCAAAAAGATTATGATTCTTATATTAAAGAAAATGTAAAAAAAGAGTTTTCTTTATTTCAAAAAATACTAATCATTTTTTTAATATTTTTTATTCCTTTTTTGTTCTATTTTTTAGTTTGGTTTTTCTTTGGTAAAGAATATACTAATAAACAAGTAAACTATTTTGGTGTTTATGAAAGAGATCTACCAAAAGAAGAAGATCCATTAAAAGCAAACTATTTTATTTTTGGTGATTTTTCAAAGGATTGGTTTTCTTCTGCCATAATGTATCTTGTTTGGAAAAAACAATATATTTTAGAAAAAAACAATAAAAATTATGTTTTATTAAAAGTAAAAAATTCCAAAGATGTTGAACTTCCAAGCTATGTTAAACAAGTGAATGATTTTTTAAAAAAGCATTATCCTGATGGTCAAATAGATTTAGATCTTTTTACAAAAAGAATAAATAATCAAAACCTTTTATCTTCGGATTTTATAAAAAATAGATCAAAAATACTAAAGTTAACTTCTGATTTTAATAAATTGTTTAGTGATATATATTTAGAATATAGCAACTGGTTTAGTAAAAGTAAATGTTTAGATAAAAGAGGTGTTTCTATTGCAACTGGAGGATATATTTTTTTCATATTTTTATTGTTCTTACTTATGGCTGTAAAAAATTATATTTTTCCTAATAAATCTGTTTTTTTTATAATTTTATTTATATTTTCAATGTTTTTACCAATAATTCTGAACTTTAAACTATTGTTTGGAAGATTTTCTAAAGAAGCAAGAGTTGAGAACTTAAAATGGAGTAATTTTAAAAAATATATAACTGATTATTCTTTAATGAAAGAGCACCCCCCAAGATCAGTAATTATTTGGGAAGAATATATGGTTTATGCAACTGTTTTTGGAGTAGCAAAACAAACATCTAATGTTCTTAAAGTTGCACTGCCAGAAGAGAGATCAAATTATAGGTTTGTTACTTACTCTGGTTTTGTAGCATCCTCTAATTTTAGGAGTTTACAGAGTTATGGGTTTGTATCTGGATCTGGCCATGCTGTTGGCGGTGGAAGATTTGGTGGTGGTTTTGGTGGTGGCGGTGGAGCTCGTTAATTTTATTTTAAAAACAAATGTTTAAATATTAAACCTTCTTTCTATTTTATTATATTTATATTTTACAATCAGAAATGTATTTAAAGGAGTGAAATATATGAGAGAGATAAAGAGAGAAGACAAATTTGTTTTGTGGTTTGATGAAATTGGTATTGATGACGTTCCTATTGTTGGTGGGAAAAACGCATCTTTAGGAGAAATGTATCAAAATCTAGGAAAACAAGGTGTTAAGGTTCCATATGGTTTTGCAGTTACTGCTTATGCTTATAGGTATCTTTTAGAAAAAGGCGGAATAAAAAAAGAAATTGAAAAAATATTAAAAGACCTTAATGTTAATAACTTAGAAAATCTTATGAGAAAAGGACATGAAGTAAGACAACTTATAAGAAACACACCTCTTCCAAAAGAATTAGAAGACGAAATAACAGAACACTATTATCAATTATGTAAAAAAGAAAAAGTTAAAGAACTAGATGTAGCTGTAAGATCAAGTGCAACAGCAGAAGATCTGCCAAGTATTTCTAAAGATGAATTAGTTTTTATAAAACTAAATAATAAAATTGTTTGTGATACTATTGAAAATATTTATAAAAAATATAAAGATCAAAAAGATATAGAAGTACCTTCAATGAACAATAATAAAATTGTTTGGTCAAAAGTTAGTGATATTTATGCACATCCTGCAAAAAATAAAAAATTATATAAAATTACAACAGAAACTGGTAAAGAAATAGTTATTACAAAAGATCATTCTTTGATAGTTTTAGATACTAACGATATGAAACAAAAAGTTGTTTCTATTGATGATCTTAATGGTAAGGAATTTATTCCTACTATTAAACAATTACCAATAAATAAATCTAATTTAAAAGAAATTAATGTTTTAAATTATATTTCAAAAGAAGATGTAGAAGTTATTAATAATAATATATATATTAAAAATAAATCAAATAATTGGAAAATTCAAACCCCCTTGCCTAAAATTATAAATTTAAATGAAGAGTTT
Organism: uncultured archaeon; assembly: GCA_964586355.1. Classification (GTDB taxonomy): domain Archaea; phylum Iainarchaeota; class Iainarchaeia; order Iainarchaeales; family CSSED10-239; genus JAKQTP01. Next base: position 4,699 of record CAZPGO010000023.1, on the reverse strand, counting down.
TCTTATTTCTTAGGTGTTTTTTGTGCTGAAGGCTGTACTTATAAAAATAATGAAGTAATTATTACTAATTCTGATAAAAATATTATGAATAAAATAATTTCTTTTTATAAATCAATTGGTATTTATAACAATAGTAAAATTAATAAAAATTCATTAAGAATTTATTCTAAAACATTAGTTAGCTTTTTACAAAGTGTTACAGGAAAACCGTTGAATTTTAAGGGAAAAGGGAGGTCTGCTTATATTAAAGAAGTTCCTGAATTTATTTATAGTTCTAATTCTAAAATTATTTCTTCTTTTTTAAAAGGAATTTTTGATGGAGATGGTTGTGTTTCAAAAAAAGGAGTTTCTTTTTGTTCTAGTTCTAAAAAATTAGTTTATGGTGTTTCTATTTTGTTATCTATTTTAGATTATGAATATTATCTGAAAAATACAAATAAATATTTTTATTTAACTATCCCTGCAAAATGTGTACCAAAATATAAAACAGAAATTTCATTTATTAATAAAAATAAAATTAATAAATTAAATGAATTAATTAAAACATATGATTTATTAAAGATTCATCCATCAATGAAAAACAATATTTTAATTTCAGATATTTTGTCTAAAAAGATAAAAGAAGAATATGATTTGAAATTAAATAAAACACAAGTATGTATTGGTATTTGTCCAATTTGTAATAAATCATTAGAAAAAACAAGCCATTATAAAAATAAATTAAGATATTTTTGTAAGGGTTGTAAAAAAACATTTTATGAAAATGAAATTAAGTTTAAAGAAATTTTAAAATATATAAATTATGATCAAAAAGGCAAATTTATAAAAGGAAAATGTCCTTGGAATAAAGGTGTTTTAAACGGTAGTATTTCAAAAGATAAATTAATTGAGTTATTTAATAAATTAAATTTTAAAGAATATTTACCATATTTTGAAAGTAATGTGTTGTGGGATAAAATAAAAAAAATCGAACCAATTAATTATACTGGATTAGTTTATGATTTTACTGTTTCTAAAACAGAAAATTTTAATTCAGGATTAGGTAATATTATTACACATAATAGTGCCTCATTTGCTGGTCAGCAAGAAACATACTTAAATATTAAAGGCCCAACTGAATTAATTGCTGCTTGTAGGAAATGTTTTGCATCTTTGTTTACTAATAGAGCTATCTCTTATAGAGAAGCAAAAAAATTTAATCATTTTGAAGTTGCTTTATCAATCTGTGTTCAAAGAATGGTAAGAAGTGATCAAGCTTCTTCAGGTGTTATGTTTTCAATAGATACTGAAAGTGGATTTAAAGATGTTGTGTTAATTAATGGAGCTTATGGGCTTGGAGAAAATGTTGTTCAAGGAGCTGTAACTCCTGATGAGTTTTATGTTTTTAAACCTACTTTAAAAGAAGGATATAATGCTATAATTTCAAAGACTCTTGGTTCAAAAAACATGAAAATGATCTATGATACTCAAGGAAATAAACAAGTAAAAAATGTTGCTGTTGATCTAACTAGAAGAAACCAATTTTGCGTAACTGATTCTCAAATACTTCAACTAGCAAAATGGGCAGTAATAATTGAAGATTATTATTCTAAAAAAGCTAGTCATTATAAACCAATGGATATGGAATGGGCAATTGATGGAATAACAAATGAATTGTTTATTGTTCAAGCAAGACCAGAGACTGTTCAATCACAAAAAAATAGAAATCAATATGTTACCTATAATCTAAAAACAAAAGCACCAGAACCATTAGTAGTTGGAAAAAGTATTGGTCAAAAAATGGTTTCTGGAAAAGTTAATATTATCAGAGATGTAAAAGATATTCATCAATTTAAAAAAGATGAAATATTAGTAACAGAAATGACTGATCCTGATTGGGAGCCAATTATGAAGATTGCTTCCGGTATTGTTACTAATAGGGGTGGAAGGACCTGTCACGCCGCAATAATTGCAAGAGAACACGGAATACCTTGTATTGTGGGATCTCTTAATGCTACTGAAAAATTAAAAACTGGGCAAACAGTTACTATTGATTGTTCAACAGGAGATAATGCTTTTGTTTATGATGGAAAAGTTGCTTTTGAAAAAGAAATTACTGATATTTCAAAAATGCCAGAAACTAAAACACAAATAACACTAAATGTTGGAAATCCTGAGCAAGCATTTGATCTAAGCTTTTTACCTAATGATGGTGTTGGTCTTGCAAGAGAAGAGTTTATAATTAATTCTTGGATTAAGATTCATCCACTTGCATTAATTAACTATAATAAACTTACAGACAAGCAAGTTAAATGGAAAATAGATGAATTAACTCCTAACTATAAAGATAAATCACAATACTTTGTAGACGTTTTAGCTCAAGGAATTGCAAGAATTGCTGCTGGTTTCTATCCAAAAAAGGTTATTTTGAGATTATCAGATTTTAAATCAGATGAATATGCAAACCTTATTGGAGGAAAAGAATATGAACCAATTGAAAGTAATCCAATGATTGGTTGGCGTGGGGCTTCTAGGTATTATCAAGGAAATTATAAAGAAGGTTTTAAACTAGAATGTAAAGCAATTAAAAAAGTAAGAGAAGAATTTGGTTTAAAAAATTTAGAAATTATGATTCCTTTTTGTAGAACCATAGATGAAGCAAAAGCAGTAATTTCTGAAATGAAAAAAAATAGATTAGAAAAAGGAAAGGATGGGTTATATGTTCATTGTATGTGTGAGATTCCTTCAAATGTAATTTTAGCAGATGAGTTTTTAGATATCTTTGATGGATTTAGTATTGGAAGTAATGATCTAACCCAATTGATCTTAGGACTTGATAGAAACTCAGAACTTTTAACAAACATTTATGATGAAAGAAATCCAGCAGTAAAGAAAATGATTAAAGAAGTAATTGAAATTGCAAATAAGAAAAAGAAATATATTGGTATTTGTGGTCAAGCACCATCAGATTATCCAGACTTTGCTTTGTTTTTAGTTGAAAATGGTATTAAATCTATTAGCTTAAATCCAGATACAGTTGTAAAAACAAAGCTTGCAATTGCAGAACTTGAGAAAAAAGCAAACAAAAGATCTACCTCGCTTATTAGATCTGCAAGAGCAGTAATAAAAAGGCCACCTAGAGCAATAATTAAAAAGAATAAGAACAAGAAGTAATTTTTCATTATTTCTTGGACACCTGTTTTTTCTAATTCTTTTGTTCTCTGATTACTTTTATAAATATTTTCATAATCTATTTATTCTATTATGATATATAAAAGATCTGTCTCTCCCTTGATCGCAACAATCTTACTAATTGTTGTAAGTGTTATATTAGTGACTGTGGTTTTAACGTGGGGTAAATCTTTTACTGATGATAATTTAAATAAAACAAATATTAATTATAATAAATCTACTCTTTCTGAATTTATTTGGTTTGATAGATTAGTAGGAAGAAATGTTTTAATTAAAAATTTATCAAGTAATTCTGCAAATATTGTTTCTTATAAATTTATTTTGTCTTCAGATCACACTCTTTCTGAGTATTATGATAAAATAATTAATTTTGATTCTCCAATTATAATAAATCCAAATTCAATTACAATAATTCCTATTGAGTGTTTCCCTGATAATATTTTTACTGTTAGTCTCATTAGTGACACTAATGAATATATATATATAAAAATAAATAACCAAATATTGAATGATTATTTTAATTGTGGTTTTGTGGGTTATTGGCCATTAAATGAAGATAATGATACTGTTGTTTATGATCTTTCTAATTTTAAAAATAATGGTAATTTAATAAATGGTGTTGAAAGAGTTGAATCTAGATTTAAAAAAGTATTAAGTTTTAATGGAACAAATAATTATGTTAATTTATCTTTACCTAATTTATTTAATGATATTAATAATAATGATTTTACTATTGCTTTTTGGCTTAATTCTAGAGATTTAAATGTTTATTCAAATTGGATAAGAGTAATTGATATTACTAAAAATTCATCAAATTATACTCAATTTACAATTCCTGAAAATAATTCAATTCAATTTATGGTTACTGATACTGGTACTAAAATACAATCTAAGGCAAATTTTGTTTTTGAAAAAAATGAATGGTATTTCTTAGTTGGAACTTGGAATGCTAATACTAAGAAAGTAGATATTTATGTAAATGGTGATTTAAAATCAGTAACCGGATCTTCTGCTGGTATTTCTGGAGCAAATGATACTTTTAATTTTGGACGAAGATCTAATAATGCTGGTTATTATAATGGTTTATTATCTGATGTTCGCATTTATGATAGGGTTTTAACAAATCAAGAAATTGTGGAGCTTTATGAATTTACAAAGTAGATCTGTTTCCCCATTGATCGCAACGATCTTATTAATACTTGTAAGTGTTATATTGATCACTGTTGTTTTAACCTGGGGATCTGACTTTGCAAAAGACAAATTATCAACAACACAAACATCAATTAACGACATAGATTTAACTGGTTTAATCACAAGTAGATCTATCTCTTCTCAAAACATTTTAATATCCAACAATCATTCTTCAAGAGATTTAAATATTATAGGGTATAAGATAATTTCATCTTTAGATCATTATCTTTATTCTTATTTTGAAAACAAGATCTACTATTTAGATGACCCTTTATTAATAGGTTCTAAGCAAGCAGAAGTTTTAGAAATAGATTGCTACCCAGAGGATTCTTTTTTC
>CAZPGO010000022.1:0-3717 GCA_964586355.1 uncultured archaeon | reverse complement strand
TATTATCATTTAAGATAAAAGCTGAAACTCCTTTTCTATAGTTCATAAATATATAACATAAGCAAATGCTTTAAAAAATAGGTGATTCTTGATACATTATTTATTTAAATGTTTTTTTCAGATTAAAATGCCAACAAATTTAATTATTTTTCAAAAATTTTATCAAAAGCATTATTAACATCACTAGTAAATTTATTTTTTACTTTATTTAACTAATTATAAAAAATGGGTTTTAATTTAAATCAATTATTAATTAAAGAAAACAAATACATTGGAATGTAAAGAACATGATTTTTGTATTCCACATCTAAATAATCACCTACTACTATTACTTTTTCGCCCTTACGAAGTTTATTCTTAACCTTATTTTTTCCAATCTCAAATTTAACATTATTTACTATATAATCATAACCATCTTGCTTGTAGTTATATGCAAATTTAATATCAGAATTTTTTAATATTAATCCAAACATATCTTCTCTTGAAAAACCAACAACTGAACTTTCATTTATTTCGTTTAAAGCTATTCTTATTCCTGGAGATGAAAATAAAATTTTTTTATTACTTCGTAGCTCTCTTGTTGAAACAACATCTTGAACTATGTAAAGTAACTCAGATTTTTCTAAAAGATCAATAATTTTAACAACCATGTCTCTTTTCACACCTAAATTGTTTGAAATACTTGTATAATTTATTTTTTCTGCAGAACTTAAAAACTTAATAATTATTTCTGCATTTTTTAATTGTTCAGCATATAAATTATCAATCTGTGGCATATCTTTGTATATTACTTTCTCTATTAACTGTATAATCTTGTTTTTTTTATTTTTTTCTTCAAGAAGGAATGGTAATTGATTTTCATAATAAGTTTTAAACAAAGAATAAAGATTTTTAGGCAATTGTTGTTTAATTGAAGACAATTCTAAAAACAACTTTTCTTGATCTTTATTTAAAAAATCACTTATTTCAATCTTTTGTTTAATCTCCATTTTGTTTTTTAAAAGTAAATATTCTCTAAAAGATAATGGATTTAATTTATAGATATCTAATCTTCTCGAAAGATCTTGAGATATTTTTTTTAATTGCATAGCAGAAGAACCAGAAATTATGTATAATATGTTTTGATTAGTATCTGCTTCAATTTTAAGTTTTATTTGCCAATCAGTTAGATATAGTACTTCATCAATAATAATAATCTTTTTATCATAAGCTTTAGAAATTTCAGTTAAATCCGAAATTTCAACAGATTTTGTTTTTAAAAAATCTCCACTAGTATATAGTCCATTGTATTTCTTTGCAATAGTTTTTAACATTGTAGTTTTACCAGTTCCTCTAAGTCCAGTAATTAATATTATATTAAGTCCTCGTTTTTTAAAAAAATGATTAACTTTGTCTTCTATATCTAAAAACATAAATCTTTGAGACTCTGTGAAATCTTCTAAATTATTATTACTATATATTAAAATGTCTCTAATAATATTTGCATCCATAAGAAATATATGCTACAAAAGGTTTAAATTTGTTGCGATTTAAATCTCCAAAAGAGGGGTTTTGTGGCGATTATAATCGTGATAAATATTTGTTTAAATAATTAGATCTTTTCCATTTTTTTTCAACTACTTGTGTTTATCTTTGTAATTGGGGTTGATGGACTAAAATGATGGACCAGAAGGCTGGGGAAATGGTTGTGTTCCTTAAAGGAAGCATAAGATATAGTAACCTAAGTCTTTTCTTTTCCTATAAATGTCTTTACTTGCTTTAAGTAGGCATCTATTACAAAGTGGGTTAGGTATTGAACATCGTTTGCTTCTACTGATTGGAGTAGAGAATCAAAGTATTTAGTTCTATTGTCTGAAATGTTTATTAATGGAAAGTTATTGTCAAGTAATACTTTGTTGAACAGTAACCTGCATATTCTTTTGTTTCCATCAAGGAATGGATGAATCTTGTATACCTCAAAATGTAAAAATATTGCTTTCTCAAAATCATTTAAATCTGAAGAATTATACCAGTTTATTAATTTATTGAGTTTATCTACAACTAAACCATAAGCTGGTGGCCGAAACTTAATTTCTGCAGTCAAAATGTCTTTGGTGTGCTTTTTATAAATATGAACTTCTCTTGTTCTAAATAACCCAGGATTCTTTATCTCAAAGTCTGCCATTATTGTTTTATGCAAGTTTTTAATAAAATTAATATCTATTCTAGTTTTTTCATTCTTTATTAAATCTATACCTTTTAACATATTTTTACAAATTAATTCTCTCTGATTTAAGTTTTTTTCTTTCTTACTTGCATTAATTACATCTTCTAAAGATACATCTATATCTTCAGTAGTTAGAGTTGTTAATGTAAATAACACAATATTGTCTATATTCAATTTGTTTTTAATAGTTGGAGTTAATTTGTTATATTTATTAAAATATTTTTGATTAAATAACAAAATCTGAATTAATTGTTTTTTAGAAATTTGTTTAACTTGAATATTAGAAGAAGAGGTTAATTTTGTAATTATACTATCTAAAAACTTATTTTCAATATCTGTTTGTTCCTCTTTAGATGGTTTTTTAGAACCAATATACTTTCTAAATTTCTTAGATTTATCTAATAATCTAAAATGCGCTTCTAGATAATAATATTCTTTTTTCCCAGAAACCATTTTTATTAATGTCATAAATATATAGTGCACACAACTATTTATAAATTGTGCCCACTAGTGTACACAATAATTTATAAATTGTGCCCACTATACCTTAAATCACTAGATCTTTTCCATTTTTTTTCAACCACTTGTGTTTATCTTTATATTTTGGATCAATAGAACTAATAATTTTCCAAAAAGCAGAAGAATGATTGTGCTCTTTAAGATGAGCAAGTTCATGTATGCAAACATATTCAAGAATAGCATCTGGTGCTAAAAGTAATCTAGTAGAAATATTTATGTTACAATTTTGTGAACAACTACCCCAGCGAGTCTTTTGATTCTTAAATCTTATTTTTCCTAAAGGAAGGTTAAAATAAAGAGAGTTTAATTTATTTATTTTATTTTCTAAAATAGGAAGTCTTTCTTTTGCTATTACCTTGTTTATTAATTTAGATATTTCTTTTTTTTTAACATCTTCAGTTAATGAAATAGAAAGCTTTAAAATTATATTATTTTCTTTTAATCTTCCAGAACAATTTTTTGTATTTTTAGTGTTTATTACTAAAGTATATGTTCTTACTCCAATAGTGATTATATCCCCTGATTTATACTCTTTAAATATTTCTATACTTAATGGATTTTTTTGAATTTGTGCTTTAGCCCATTCCTTCATTCTTTCTATTTCTAATAGTTGATCTTTTTTGGATAGAAAGAAAGGTAGTCTAATATTAATATTTTTACCAATAGAACAAAGAGCTGTTCTTCTTCTTTCAAGATATATTCTTACATTATATTGTTTATTAGCGATCTCTAAAATTTCTTGCTCCATAGATTAAAAGTAAAAGAAAGTGTTTTTAAAAGTAAATTATTATAATATCAATAAATAAAAACAAATTAATATTGCTAACACCAACAGATTGTGATAAACACTAAATATTTTAATAAAGAGATCCAATTAAAATTTATTTATTTATTTGCTTGAATCTTATAAAAATCATGAGAAATACCACCATACCATTCAAACAAATCTCTTCTTAGTTTACATATTTCTTCAGTTTCTTTATTATAAAAAA
>CAZPGO010000021.1:0-2618 GCA_964586355.1 uncultured archaeon | reverse complement strand
TTTTATTAAACATTTTTATCCACTGCCTTTTGTTGGGAGAGTTCATCTATTCTTCCTTTTATTGATTTAAAAATCATCTTATAAAAGTTGTTTTTTGTTTATTTACAAATACTTCTATATGGATTCTGTTATCATTTAATCTTATATCTTCTGATGAAGGAATTTTAACAATTTCTAAACCATAATATCTTTGTTGGAAATTATATAATTTTATACCTTCTCTTAATTCAATTTCTCTTTTTACTTCTTCAATAGCCATTTTTAATCCAACTTCATTATATTCAGGGTTTATTGTAATTGCTCTTATTGATATTGCACCAATTCCACCTATTGATTCATCATAATCATCAAAATTAGGTCTATAATTGGCTACAACTTGCTTTCTTATTCTTATTTCAGGGATTAATTCAGCTTGTTTTTCAGCTTTTTTTGTTATTTTAGATCTAGTTTTAATAGTCTTTTTTTCAGAAAATGAAGATTTATAATATAATTTTAAATTTGAAGATATTTTTTGTCTTCTTTTAAATTCTTTTAATTTAATTCCATATTGTCTAGCTTGTCCAAATGTAGTTTCACTAGTTACTTTAAATTTTTTCTTGATTTTTGTTGTTTTTTTCATTTTGTTTGTTGGTTTTAAACTTAAAATAGTTTAATTAAAAAAAAAATAATAAAAATGTTGTTTTTTTAGTTTGATTTTACAAAAACTTCAAAATCTTCATACATTCTACCTGATTTTTCAGCTTTTATTGATCCTTTAGAGATAACTTTAATTTTATTTCCTTGACTTACGTTTTTTTGCTTTAATTTTGAATTTAAAGCTGTAAGATTTGGTAAATGAAGTTCAGAATTATCATCTATTTTTATAACAGCATGAGAACCATAATTATCTTCTTCCCATCTTTCAAAATATCCGATAATTTCTTTTTGATCTTCTTCTTTAAACTTCCAAAAATCAAGATTTGTTTCTACTTTATCTTCATCAGTAAAATCATCATTTAGTTTATTTTTCGCCATTTATTAACCTCCCTAATTTAGTTGAAATATATTTTAACATGGTTTTATAGTGCAATCAGAAATATCTAATTGATCTCCTTCTTTTAATTTTAGATCTAATAAATCGGCTAAATGAAGGAAAATTACAAAAGAATTTCCATATTTTTTTATTGTTCTATATCTTTCCATGGTTATTTTTAGAATAATACCTTTTTAAATCTTTGTAATTACTAAACAATAGTTTAGTCAATTTTAAAGGAATTTTTTATAATTATTTGGATTAATATCATATTTTTCAATAAATTCTATTAATTCTTCTTCAGTTATTTCTATTAAATGGATCTCAAATAACCTTTTCAAGATTTTTTTATTAGTATAATTTAAGCATAAATACCTCTCTATCTGTCCCTTTACAATAGGGGTGTTTATTAAATCTTTATTTCCTTTTATCATTTTTATTCATTAATTAGGGTAAATTGTTCGTTTAAATAGATATTTATGGTTTTTAGCTCTAAAATTTCCTCGTCGCTGACTTCAGAACGGCCATTAAAAAGTGCTAAACTTTTAGCTAAAATACGCAGGTTTTTGGCCTTTCTAGGCGATTTTTTGGCCAAAAAACCGATTTTTTCGCTGTTTTTTTTGTCTATTTTTATGGTTTTTACGTTATACTTCAAAATTTCTTGATGATCATTTTTTCCATTTTTAGAATTTATTTTTGGATTTTCAGAAAGAACAATATTTACTAATTCTTCCATTTTTTGATCTGAATATTTCCAACTTGCAATTAAAAATCTTGATGAAAATCCTAATGAGTCCCAAACTTTTTTATTTTGTTCAAAACTAGATTTTGTTGTAGATGTTATTATTCCTCCTGTCTTTCCATTTAAAGAAATTATATCATCACCCATTAAATTAATATTAAAAATTCCTTCTTCCAAAAAAGAATTTAACGTCGTTAAACATGCGTTTTTTGTGTTTTTTCCTTTTTGTGTAATCTTTAAAAAATCAGGAATAACAATTTGTTTTAAATTTTTATTTTTAATTAATAATCTGATTAAACCCATGTAACTTAAATCTGTTGAAATGTGAGAATATTTAGTTTTGTATTTTAAAATGTAGTAAGATTTGCTTTGTTCAGGTGGTGCAATTAGGATTAAAGATAAAGGTTTTTCATCTTTTAAAAAAGTGGAAATGTAAGCTAATTTTACTAATTTTTCTATAATTTCTGTGCCTTTTTTTACAGGGTGTATTTTACGCATATATATAATACTAAAATATACCCTTTAAATACTTTTTCATTGAATTTATAAAAAAAATTCAAAAACCAAAAGATTTATAAATATTAGTTTAGTAAATTCTTTGAGGTGAAATTTAATGGAAACTTTTAAACTTCAAGATTTGCAAAAGAAGGGATCAGCTGAGGTTAATAGTAAAGTTGCTTATTTAATAGGTGCTTTAATTGTTATTGTTATGGCTGTAAACCTTGCACCTGAAATGTTTAGTGGGATTACTAATCTAGGTAACGAAACTTTAAACCCTGATGTTCCAACATGGGTTCCAACTGTTCTTGTTATAATAGTTGGTGCAGGTATCGTATTTTTGATATGGAGGGCTTTTGGAAATAA
>CAZPGO010000020.1:0-12775 GCA_964586355.1 uncultured archaeon | reverse complement strand
CAGAAGTTCTTCCCATTGAATTTAGTTTTTTATTATTTGCAAGATCTGGCAAAGTTATTGGTTTTTTTGAAACAATTGTTAGAAGATCTGCTGATTTTTTACTAATTTCAAAAGAAAGTTTTGGTAAAGTTACCATTTGATTAATTTCTTGTGTAAAATAAAGAATATCTTTAATCTTATCTGCTCTTTGATACCCACTAAGAAGTATTCCAATAGATTTTGTTTTTCTTCCAGAGGTTATATCTAAATAGATCTCTGTGTCTTGAACATATATTTGATCTATTGCTTTAACTATTTCTTTTGCTACTTCATAAACTTTATAGATCTCTGTTTTGATCTCTTTGAACTCTATATGTTTAAATGTGTTTTTAAGTTTCTTTAATGCTTCTTTTTGATGTGTTTCAGGAGTATTATTCATAACTGCATAAACAACATCTGGTCCGATCTTTGTAATTGCTCCAACCATTGGAGTAAAGTCATAAGCGTTGCTGATCAATATTTTTTTCATAGTTTTAATCACAATAATAAATAAGATGATAGGTTTTATAAATATTAACTTTATTCAAATAATTTTGAACAAATTTAAAAAAACAAGTATGTGTTTATAAACATTTTGCAACTATAATATATCTGTGATTATTAATGAGATCTGAAATTATAAGAAAAATCCTACCCAATGGATTGAAAATTATCCATGTTAAAAATAAATCTTCTAGAATGTCAATACAAGCACATATTAAAGTAGGCTCCCAGAATGAAACCAAAGAAAATAATGGCATAACTCATTTTGTAGAACATTTAATTTGGCAAGGATCAAAAAACTATACTCAAAAAGAAATAAGAGAATATCTTAGATCAATAGAGGGTAATTTTAATGCAATTACAACCCATAAAAGAACTGTTCATTTTATTTCTTCAAAAAAAAGATATTTTGAAGAACTTTTGAAAAAATTTATGGATATTATTTGTAATCCTAATTTTGATATAGAAGAAATAGAAAGAGAAAGAAATGTTATATTGGATGAATATAAAAGATATGATGATGATCCAGATGATCTATTAAACAAAACAATTTATTCAAATATTTTTAAAGGACATTCTTTAGAATTGCCACTTATTGGAACTGAAGAGAATATTAAATCTTTTACTAGAGAACAACTAGTAAAACATTATGAAAAATATTATGTTGCAAATAATATGATTATAGTAGTTATTGGAAATATTGAAGATCCATTTCCATTAATAGAAAAATATTTTACTTTGCCTATTGGAGATCTAAAAGATAGCAAAATAACAATACCTGATTTTAATAATAAATTAAAAATTAAAAAAAAGAAGAACGGCATCACAAAAAACCATTTAGGAATAGGATTTTTATCTCCTAAATATACAGATCAAGAATATATTGCTTTTGAAACAATTGATTTGTTATTAAGTTTAGGAAAATCTATTAACTTAAATGATGCTGTTAGACAAAAACTAGGATTAACTTATAACATTTATTCAGTAAATGTACCATTTCAAGAAACTGGTTTGTTTTTAATAAAAACAACAATTGACTCTAATAATACTGATCTTGCAATAAATTCAATTTTTGAAGAATTAAATAAATTATTAACTATTGATAAAAAGGAATTTAATTTTATTAAAAAAAAATGTTTAAAAAGTTATAAAAAAACAGATCAATATCCTTTTTTGTTAGCAGACAAAGAAGTATTAAATGAATTCTTTGAATATAAAATTGCTAATGAAAATAGAATAAAAGATTTAGAAAAATTATCTGTTGAAGATATTAAAATAGCAACAAAAAAATTATTAGACAATTATTTAATATCTATAATTGAACCAGAAAATTAAAAGATTTTAGATAAAAGTTTTATTTTAAAAGAAATTGGTTATAAAATATAATAATAGTTAAAAGGAAAACAAATGAATAGATCAGAAGTTTTAGATTTAATTAAAGTTGGAGAGGGGTACACTCTTGAGTTTAAAGAGTCATATACTGATACTATTGGTAAAACCATTTGCGCTTTTGCAAATTCTTCTGGTGGAAAGATAATTTTAGGTGTTAAAGATAATGGAGAAGTTAAAGGATTTAAGCTAAATAATTCTATTGCTTCTAAAATTCAAGATATTGCTAGACATATAGATCCTTCTATTATTGTTTTTATAAAACAAATAGATAATCAACTAACTGTGATTACTGTTCCTGAAGGAGAAGATAAACCTTATGCACATTCTGGGCAATACTATATAAGAATAGGTGCAACTTCTCAAAAAATGAATAGAAATGAATTAAGAGATTTTTTTAAAAATGAAAGACAAGTATTATTTGATGAAAAACCAAATTTTAATTTTGATTTAAACGATGATTTTAATAAATCAGTTTATGAATTTTTTCTAAAAAAAGCAAATATTACTAATAATTTATCACAATTAGATTTATTAAGAAATTTATCGTTATTAGATGGAAATAATCTAAAAAATGCAGGAGTTTTAATATTTTGCCACAGAATAACTAAGTTTTTTATAAATGCCAGAATTACTTGTATATTATACAAAGGTAGAAATAAATTAGATATTTTAGATAAAAAAGACTTTGATGCAGATCTATACTCTAATTTTGATAATGCTTTTGATTATATTTGTTCAAGATTAAATACAAATTATATTATAGAAGGAAAAAATCGAATTAATAAATTAGAAATTCCAGAAAAAGCAATAAGAGAAGCATTAATTAATGCTATTGCTCATAGAGATTATTTTTCTAACGGTCAAATACAAGTTGATATATTTTATGATAGAGTTGAAATAACAAATCCTGGAGGATTAGTATCAGGATTATCTAAAAAGGACATAGATAAGAAAAGCATGCCCAGAAATCCTCTTCTTTTTGATTTAATGTTAAGACTTGATTTAGGGGAAAGAGTAGGATCAGGAATAACTAGAATTAAGCAGGCTATGAAAGAATATAATTTAAAATTAAAATTTAATATAAGTAAAAATTGGTTTGATGTTATTTTTTATAAGCCATTACAGAAAACACCTAGTGAATCAATAGATGACGCTCAAAATAATAACACGATAGAAACTACCCAGAAAACTACCCAGAAAACTACCCAGAAAATAATAGATTTACTTACCGAAAATTCAGCATATTCTATAAAAAAATTAACAGCATTAATAGGTAATATAACAGAAGACGGTATAAAATATAATCTTTCTAAATTAAAGAAAGAAGGCAAAATAAAAAGAGTTGGTCCTGATAAAGGTGGGCATTGGGAAATTATAAAAAAGTGAAAAAAAGTATGGAAAAAGAAAAAGGACTAATTGTTTTTCAAGATAAAAAAATAAGAAGAGTTTGGTTTAATAACGAATGGTGGTTTTCTGTTATTGATGTTGTTAGTGTTTTAACAGATAGTCAAGATTCCAGAAATTATTGGAAAGTTTTAAAATTTAGATTAAAAGAAGAAGGTAGTGAGTTGGTTACATTTTGTAACCAACTTAAAATGCCTGCAATAGATGGAAAATATTATGGTACTGATTGTTTAAATGTTAAATGGTTGTTTCGTTTGATTCAATCAATACCTTCTCCAAAAGCAGAACCATTTAAACAATGGTTAGCAAATGTTGGTTATCAAAGAGTTCAAGAGATCGAAAACCCAGAACTTGCACAAACAAGAATGAGAGAGCTATATATATCAAAAGGGTATTCTGAAGCTTGGATTGAAAAAAGAATAAGAGGAATAATAGTTAGAGATGAATTAACAGACGAGTGGAAAAAAAAAGGAGTTAAGCAAGAAAAAGACTTTTCAATATTAACTGCTGAAATCTCAAAAGCTACGTTTAATATGACCCCCTCTGAATATAAAAAATTTAAAGGTTTAAAAAAAGAAAACTTAATAGATCATATGGATGATATGGAATTAATATTTACAATGCTTGGAGAAAGTGTAACTAAGGAATTAACTATTAAAGAAAAAGAAGCTGAATTTAAAAAACTGAAAAAAGTTGCTGAAATTGGTGGAACTGCTGCAGGCAATGCACGTAAAGAAATTGAAAAGGGCCTTGGCAGAAAAATATCTACAAAAGATAATTATTTAACAATTTCTGAAAAGAAAAAAAGATTATTAAAATCTCCCAAAAATAAGAAAATAATTTATAAAAAAGAAAAAAAATGAATGAAATTGAGTTTATAGAAATGGCTGATCTTAATCAGGAAAAAAAGAATGCAATTAAACATAATGATTCTACAATTGTTATAGCTAACCCAGGAACTGGTAAAACTAAACTTCTTGCATACAAATATGTTTATTTATTATATCAAGGAATTTCTCCAAAAGACATCCTTTGTCTAACCTTTACTGAAAAAGCCTGTGGGGAAATGCAAGAAAGAATTTTAAATCTTGTAGAAACTGAAAATCTAGAAATTGATTTATCTCAGATTAATATTCAAACATTTCATGCTTTTTCTTTGGATAATCTAGAAGATAATGAAATTATTTCCTCTAATCTCTTAAGATATGAGATTTATTCTTACTTGATTGAAAACCAAGTACTAAACTATGGAGATAATTATTTATTAGAGACAATTGTTCCTAAAATTGAAAATGCAATTAGATATTTAAAAAGTTTTGGTATAATTCCTTCTAAAATAAATATAGATGATGTTAAAACACATATTACTGAATTTAAAACCTATGATAAAGAGCAATTAGAGTCTTATTTAGAACACTTTATTAAGATCTTTGAAAGATATGAAAATTTTAAGAAAAAAAAGGGATTAGATTATACAGATATTTTAATAAATTTTTTAGAAATTAAAAATAAACCAAAATTCAAATGGGTATTAGTAGATGAACTACAAGACGTTAATGATATGGAAGCAGATATTGCTTTGTCTGTTTGTGAAAAATTTGTTGTGGTTGGAGATAAAAAACAAGCAATTTTTGGTTTTCAAGGTGGATCTATAGGTAATTTTTTAAAGTTTAATTCAGGTAAAGAGTTTGTTCTTTCTGATAATTTTAGAAGTACAGATGAAATTTTAAATTATTCTAAAGAATTGTTTTCTTCTAAGACTGCAGATAAATCAGATCTTGAAGAAATTAAAGATCTAAAAAGTGCAACAGCTAAAAAAGGAGAAAAACCATCAATTATTGCAGTAAAGGATAATGTTCCCTCTTTTATTGCCTATTTTATTAAAGAACAACAAATGAAGGAAAATAAAGAAATTGCAATAATTGCAAGAAAAAATTCACAACTATATAAGTTTGCTAAAGAGCTAGAGATAAATGGAATATCTTTTTCTTCAACATATTTAACTTCAAGTGATGAAGCTAAGGAAAATATTATTAGTTTTTTAAAAGGACTATTAAGTAAAGATATAAATTTAATAAAAGCATCTATGTTTACACCATTTTTTCCTATTTGCTTACAAGATGCTTTTGAACTTGCTGAAAATAATAAATTAACTCTTGAAGAGGTTTATGATAAATATCCAAAATATAAGGAATTAAGAGAATCTATTAGTAACATTAATGATTTAGACAACATTTTTAAAAACAACATACTTCCTGTTGCTGTTTCCTATGGAAGAGATTACACACTCTCCTGTATAAACATGCAAAGAGCAACAATTGAAGCCCTTGATCTTCTAGAAAACAAAACTCTAGAAAATCTTTGTAATTTTTTGTTGTCTGCTGAACAATTAGCTGAAGAGATTAAAACAGAAAATAAAGTTATTTTAACAACAGTTCATAAATCAAAAGGTAGACAATTTGAAAAAGTAATTTATGTTCCAAGTAAAACCAATGATAATGAAAACTTTCAAGATGCAATCACTATTGCCATCTTAAATAGTCTAAATAAAAATCCAAAAGAAGAACTGGAAGAAGAACCTAACAGAATTGATTTTGTTGCAGTAACTAGAGCTAAAGAAGAATTATATATTTTAACTTCTAAAGCTCCAGACTATAAAAATGAATACTCAGTTCTTTTAGAAAATATTGTTCCAGAAGAAAGTGTTATTGATTTTTCAGATATTAACAAAAAAGCTTTTTCCTTATTTGTAAATAAAGATTATGAAAATGCAAAAAAACAATTAGAAAATAATACTTCTTGGATAATTGACTATATTACAAGACATTTTGAAAACCTTAATCATCTTTCCTATTCAGGAATAGAGACAGATCCAGAGAAATATTTAACACAAAGAATACTAAAGTTAACACAATTTTCTAAAGCACTAACAAGAGGATCAGACATTCACAATCTTATTGAGCAATTATTAAAAGATCAACCAATAGATCTATCCATTCTTGATGAAGAAACACACGAAATCTTAGACAACTCTAAATACCTTATCTCTGAGATAAAATCCACATATTCAGAAGTTATAGCAGCAGAGCTTGGTTTTAGAGAGGTTCCACTTTATGTTGTAACCACAATTCCAAGCGATCTCACTTTTACTGGAAAGATAGACGCAATCTTTAGAAACCCAGAAACAGATGAATACTTAATAGTAGATTGGAAGACAGACAAGAATACAAAAACAGCAGGAGCGCATCGTCAGCAACTAGAGCTTTATAAGAATATTTTTTCTTACACTCACTCTATTCCAAAAGAAAAGATTAAAGTAGCTATTGGGTATGTCTCTTTAAAAAAAACAATTAATGATGGTACCATTGATAAGACTCTTGACGACTCCAAGCCAAGATCAAGTGCCATAGGCACTATCACCAAGCACATTCAGATCATTGTAGACTGGAAGATCGATCCAGAAACTTTTATTAAAGATCTAGAAAAGATCAAGCCAACAGATCACAATCCGATCACGAGATCTATTGTTGAGCAATATAGGAAAGAAAAAGGGATGTGAGAAAAATATGACTAATTTAGAAGAATTCAAAATTTTTTGTAATAAAGATATTTCTAAATATTTAGCAATAGATGAAAAAGAAATGTTTTCTCCTGCATCAGAATATTTTTATATAAAAATATTAGAATCAAAAGATCTGTCAATATCAGATAAACTAGATAATGATCAATTTCTAGAAAGATGTTATGCTTGTTTAATTGCTTGGAGATTAAATAGGGGGCAAAGTTGGTTAGTTTCATTTGAAGATTTTAAAAAACAATTACAAAGTCAAAGCTCAAATTTAGAATATTTTTGGAAAATTAAAAAATTAGAAAATATAAAAGAAGAAATATCAGAAAACTCAGAGATTGGTAAGAAGTTTAATCAATTATTTACAAATCTATCTTTTGTAACAGTTAATAAGCAAGAGAAAAAATCAGAATCTAAATTTGTTTCAATTTCAAAAACACTTCATTTTTTATTACCAGATTTAATTATTCCAATGGATAATGCTTACACTTCAAAAATAATAACATTTTATGGGCGATCTGATAAGCAATGTCGATCTTTTTTAAAAGTATTAAATTTAGGCAAAGAATTACTTAATAATAAAAAAAACGATATAGACAAATATTATAAAAATTTAGAAAGAAAACAAATTATCATGCCTAAACCAAAATTAATTGATAATTTAATAATAAATTATGTTAATGAATTACCAAAAAAAGAAAATAAAAAGGGAAATGATTGTGTTTAAATCAAAAATTGGAGACAAATATGCTTTGTTTCTAGATGCTTTTCTAGAAAAAAATAAAATTTCTGAAACAGAGGACATTTCTAAATTAATATATTTAGATTTATTTTCAATAAGATTGGCACAATGGAGACATAAAATAGAGTTTAAAAGAAAAATATATTCTTCTTTATCTGATATATTTCAAGATATAATCGCTTTTTATTTAAAAAATGTTTTGCCAGAAGAATATGAGATTATATTAGAAGAAAAACAAAATAAATTGCGACCAGATATTTTGATTAAAAAAGATGGTAAAAATCAAGCAATTATAGAAATAAAAACCACTATTGGTTGGGATCGTAAACTAATTGAAAATAAAAATTATTTTAATAGAGTTGAAGAATTATCAAATGAATTTAAAATAGACAAGAAAAAGATATTTTATATATTTGAAAGCTATAATAATGTAAATAAAAAATTTAAAGAAACTTTTGAAACAAAGAAATCAGAAGATGACGAAATTTTTAACTATATATTTCCTTTATTTAAATTTAGTGCTAGTCCATATTATATAGTTAAGAATGATAAATTAAAGCCTAAAATTAATATTAATAATGAAACTAAACCGTTTAGTCTTAAAGAAATTGAAGAATTATATAATCAGAATAAATATATTGACTTTAAAGAGATATTACATAAAATAATTGATTAGATTAAATAATTAAAAAATAAGAGGGTTGAAAATATTATGAAAAAATATTATAGAATAATGTTAGGTAAAAAAAGTGTATTTGCTGAAGAATCATATAAAGGAAATTATATTGGTGCAGAGTTAATAAAATCTAAAGATTTATCTAATCATTTAGTAGATAATTGGAGAGATTTTAATAAAGAATTTATACCTGTATTTTTAGAACAAAATCCAGATAAAATAAAAATATCAGCAGGACTTGCTTGTGGGATGCTTTGGACAATAATTAAAGGAATACAAATTGGAGACGTTGTTTTATGTCCAGATGGGATTGGTAATTATTATGTGGGAGAAGTTGTAAGTAATTATGAATATAAAGCAGATCAACAATTGCCTCATAGAAGAGCAGTGAAATGGTATTTAAAAACAATTAATAGAGATGAAATGAGTCAAGAACTTAAAAATTCAACAGGATCTATAGGAACAGTAAGTAATATTTCAAAATATGAATCTGAAATAGAATCATTAATGTCTGGATGTAAACCTCCAAAAATAATTTCAACAGATGAAACAATCGAAGATGCTAGTGTTTTTGCTTTAGAGCAACATTTAGAAGAATTTTTAATAAAAAATTGGTCAAAAACAGAACTAGGAAGAGAATATGATATATTTACAGAAGATGGGGAAATTGTTGGACAACAATACCCCAGTGACACAGGTAATATTGACATATTAGCAATAAGCAGAGATAAGAAAGAACTATTAGTAATAGAATTAAAAAAAGGTAGAGCAAGCGACATTGTTGTAGGTCAAATACAAAGATATATGGGCTATGTACAAGATGAACTATTAGAAAAAGGTCAAATAGTAAAAGGTATAATTGTTGCATTTGAAGACGATATAAGAATAAGACGCGCACTAAGTGTTACAAAGAACATATCATTTTATACTTATAAATTACATTTTAAATTAGATAAATTAATTTAAAATTATAATAATAAAGTATATTTAAATAAGTTAAGTATTTATAATATATTTATAGATTATCATAGGTGACAACTTGCAAAAATTAGAAATATTTTTAGGTAAAGGATATTCAGGAAATACAGAAATAGACTCTAACATTTGTTGGGTTCCACAGAATGAACACAACCCACATTTACTTTTAATTGGGGGTTCTGGTTCTGGAAAAACAGAAACCATTAAATCAATTATTTTCGAATTAAGTAAAAATAAAATTAATACGTTAGTTATCGATTTTCACGATGATTTCAAACAATTGTCAGACAATATAATTGATTTCGAAAAAACCGGTGCAACAATTCATCCTCTTGAAATTCAACCAAATGAAAGACCAATAGATGTTGCTTATAGAGTTAGTCAAATGTTTAAGAACATATTTCATTTAGGGGATATACAATTTAGTATTATTAGAGAATCTATAAAAGAATTTTATGTTCAATCTGAAATTATAGATCTACATCAAAAAAATGAAAAACCAGTACAATTACTCCCATTTATTGTATTTAAAAAAATTATGCTTTCTCAAAAAATGATTTTTGACCCGAAAGGAGAAAAAGAGCCTAAAATTAATCCTGATGTTGAAAAATTAATTTCTAAAATTGGAGTGATATTTGATACACCCTTATTTGTTAATGCTAACGAAACAACAATTCCTTTTAAAGAAATTTTAACTAAAACAAGCGTATTAAAATTAAACGATTATCCAACAGACGAGGTAAAGTCTTTAATTGCAGAAATAATATTACGCAAATTAATTAATCACTTATATATAAAAGGGAAATCTGATTTAGAATTATATTGTGTAATTGATGAAGCACACAGGTTAGCATATGAAGATTCTCCTATTGATAAAATACTTCGAGAATCTAGAAAATACGGACTAGGTATAATTTTAGCTTCTCAAAGTGCTGATGATTTTTCTGAAATTATAAGAGCAAATACTGGTGCATATCTTGGTTTTAGAGCAAATTCTGATAAAGACGCTATTGCATTATCTAAAATTTTTCAAATAGATAAATCTAATTTTAGAAATTTGTTATCCCCAGGTTTAGGTTATTCTTTATTTTCATCTACAAATAAAGCGCAAAAATTAAAAATTACTTTAGTAAAAGATCGTCCTGGTTTTGATAAAATTGAAAAAAATTTTGATGAAGACAAATTTTCAGAATATTTTAATGCAAGTGTGAATATAGAAAAAAGAAAAATTCAGGAACAAGAAAGAATAAAGCGAGAATTAGAAAAATATATTAAAATCTCAAAAGAACAAAATTTAAGATTATCACATAAAGAAAATAAAATAATTGATTTAACTAATCAAATAAGTGATTTATCTGGCAAAGTATCAAAATATGCTGCTGAAATTGCAGATTCTAAAAAAGAACTTGCTGAGCAATCTAATCAAAAAGAAAAATTAGAAAAGCAGTTAATTGATTTAAAATCTGAATTGTCTGATTTAGTAAAAAGCAAGAAAATTCTTTTTGATAAATTTCAGTTATTAGAAACTAAACATAAAGATCAAATAAAAATTATATCTGATTTAGAAAACAAATTAGAAAAAGATAAATCAATTATGCTTTCTTTAGAAGGAAACATATCAGAATTGTCTAACAAATTAAAAAATATTAAATATTTATTGAATACAGAACGCAAGTCTAAGCAAGTATTAGAGTTAGCAGAAGAATATGGTGATTTTGATAAAACTAATTTAAAAAATTCAAAATATTGTAACAAGTGTGGTCTTTTATTAAAAACAAAATCAGATTATTGTGATTGTTGTGGTGAAAAATTGTGACAAAAAGTTTAAAAGATAAAAAAATATGTTCCAGTTGTGGGCACGAAAATAGAATTAATGCAAGGCATTGTTCTAAATGTGGAGCTAATATTAAATCTAAAAGATTAGCTGGCTCAACAATTGCGATATTAATTTTAAGTTTTTTATTATTTATTTCTATTGTAGAAAATAATTCAGTAAATAATAGAAATTTAGAATTGTCAAAAAATTTAAAAACCGCTAACGAAGAATATTTAAATTTAAATAATTCATTATTATCTGCAAAAGTTGATTGTGATAAAATCAAATCTAATTTAGATCAAGTAACAAAAGAAAATAATGATTGTAAATTAAATTATTATAATTTTGCTGTGGATGTTAATAAAAATATTTCAGATTATAATAGTGGGTTTAATGAATTAATTAATTTATATAAAAGTGGTTTGTGTGATAATAAAATATTAGATCTTAATGTTGAAAGAACCACATCAACTGGATTTTCATCTTATTATTATTTATTAGATTATTCTAATTGTAGAAATGATGCTTTAGTTTATTCTAAAATATTATCTAAATCTAAAATTAATGATCAAATGGCATTAACAATTACAAAAAACACAAAAGGGATTGTTAAATTATCAGAAGATCAAAATTATACAATATTTTTGGGATTATATTTTAATGATCTAACTATTGATTATGTGGGTGAAATTTTTAGATTTGGAGATGATACTAATTATTTATATTTATATAAGGATCAAAATCATTTGTATTTTAAACAAAGTATTATAGATCAGAGAATAGGGCACATTTATGATTTAAATTATAATGAGATAAATTATTTAAAAATTGGTAAATATATTGGAGATCATGGTGTTGATAAAAACACAGACATTATTTTTATTAAAAATTTTTCTAATTCAAAATATAACGATACAATAGATGGAATATATAGTAGAAATTATGGTCCGACATCAGAATCTCCCGGATATGGTAAAAATGCCACCATTATTCCAGATATTTTAAGAAAGATTGAATTTGGTTCAAACGGAGAAAACTCAAATAGAATTGTAGATCTATTATATTTAAAAGTATATAATAAAGATCATAATGATAAAGATCTGAATTATTTTTTAGAAAATTAAAATTAAAATACATTAAATATATTTAAATAAATTTAGTATTAAAAATAAATATTGGTGAAATTATGACTGAAATATTGAAAGTAGATCTCAATTCAAAGGATATTAAATCAGAAAATATAAATAGATTAAAAGAATTATTCCCTGAAATAGTTACAGAAGGGAAGATAGATTTTGATAAACTAAAATTAACTCTTGGAGAAGAAATAGATCTTGAAAAAGAAAAGTATGGAATGATGTGGGCCGGAAAAGCAAGGTGTTTTCAAATAATCCAAGATAGAACAACAGGCACATTAAAACCAGTAAGAGAAGAATCAGTAGATTTTGATACAACTAAAAATCTTTTTATTGAAGGAGATAACTTAGAAGTTCTTAAAATCTTACAAAAGTCTTATTTTGAAAAAATAAAAATGATTTACATTGATCCACCATATAATACCGGAAAAGACTTTGTATACAAAGATAAATTTGGTCAACAGTTAGAAGAATATTTAAAGTTAACAAATCAAGTAGATTCAGAAGGAAAGAAACTATCTACAAACACAGATTCAGACGG
>CAZPGO010000019.1:0-37344 GCA_964586355.1 uncultured archaeon | reverse complement strand
CCTTTTCCAAACTTTAAAGGATTGGTCATCATATATTTTAAATGCTCAATTGCTTCTAATCTTTTATTTTCTTTTTCAGAAATAGTCTCAACAATTGTTTTACTTATTGCATCTTTTTTATTTCCATACTTAGCTTTTGCCATATCTCGCAAAAGCTTTTCAGACCTATCATCCATTGATATCGTAATAACTCCCATCATATCACCTATTTTTTCCGTTTAATGATTATTAAAAAGAAAGAACTATATATTTTTAAATAGAGTAGTTTAATTAAAAGATTATTTAAATAATTTATTATTTAAATAGTTTATTAAATAATAAACTAACTTTAAATACTTAACTAAAAAAATCGTCCAAGAAATAATGAAAAAGAACAAGATCAAAAAATAAAAAAATTATTTGATCTTTGGTTTAATTGGCGCAACAGGTTTTATCGGTTTAGATCTAGGAGTTGGATTAGATTTTATATGCTTTATTTCTAAAGATTCCACATATCTTCTTAAAATAGATTCTTTTAAACCCTTAGAAAAAGAAGCTAAAATCTTTTTTTTTTGTTTTACATCACCAGCAGACCACCTCTCAAAATGGACAAAGACCTTTTCTATAGCTTTAAATTTTTCTGAATTATTAAAATTAGCAAATAATTTAGAATAGATCTCTATTTTTGAAACAGATCCAATAAACTCATAAAAAGAATTATTATTTAATAGTTTTATAAATTTTTGTTGCTCTTTTTTATTCCCTGAATTTAACATAAACTCAAAAACAGATCTATTTTCTTTAGCAATCAAAAAAGACTTGCCTTCATTTAAATAAATACAAAGAGTACTATTTAATAATGCAGCTTTCTTAATTGGCTTATTACCTACAAACCTAAATTTTATTTTTAATAAATCATTCATATATATATTATCATCAATAAATTTATAAATAATATTAAAAAAAAAGAAAAAAAGCAATAAACGATTACTTCATTTTCTTGAACTTTTTTTGTTTTTAGGTCTATTATTAAAAATAATAAAAAATAGTAATATTATTATAGAAAAAATACCTAACCAAGACAAAATATTTTTTTCTTTAATATCATAAATAGGAGTTATTTTTTTATTTGGATCATCTAAAACAACTTCTTTTTTCAAAACTTCAACTACTGGCTCTATATCTTGATAATTAGAATCCACATCTAAAAAATCTTCTGCAAATATCAAAGGCAACTGCCATTTTGAGAATACAGAATAATCAATATTTTTATCTTCTTTTAAAGCATAGTTTATCTTAAAAAAACCTCCGCTTTCTAGTTCATTTATCTTCCATTCAACTATTGGATCTGGATTGATAATATTTGTTGGTTCTATGGAAAATACTAAATTATCAATATGATCAATTATTTCTTTAGGAATAACTTCTATAATAGATAGATCTTTATAAGATTGTGGAGAATCATTTCTAATTTCTAAAGAAAATACAGGAATGTTATCTGTTTTTATGATTCTATCTATTTTTATTTCTTTAGAAATATTTTTTTTAGAAATAACATCATCTAAATTCTTTTTTTGTGAATTAACCACATTATCTAAAACAAAAGAAACATTAACAGAATTATTTACTAAATTAGAATCAGATTCTTTATTTGTAATTGTTAAAAGATTGCTTTCTGATTCATGGTCATCTGTTGAATCAGATCCAGATGGCACATAAATAAAACTAGAGCCTCCAGATCTTCCACCACCGGAAGGGGGGTTGTTGGATTTTGTATAGGTTATAGCTCTAGTAAGAACATTTGAATCATTTCCAGCAAGATCTTGATATTTAAGATAAACATTAAAATCAGTAGTTTGACTAAAATTGTGTGTATAAGTATAAGTCCAAGAATAAAGATTTGTTTCTGAATAATAATCTAGATTAGTTTCTATCCAGTCATTATTGTTTATAGAAAACAAAACATTAGAAATTAGAGAGAGGTCTTCTTTATTAACATCACTTGTTGTAAATCTCCCAGATAAAGTTAAAGTAGTTGTAGAAAAAGAATAATTATTTACTGGAGAAGTCCAATTTTGATCAATTATTACTGGAGTAATACTATCCAATAAACCATAAACAGTTCCGTTGGCATCATTTCCTGCAAAGTCTCTAAAATAGTAATCAATAATGTTGTTGCCATCAACATCAATTAAAATATCATAGCCATCTGTAAAATCGACCCAAGACTCAGAGTCATTCAATTTATATTTTGCTTCAGACTTACCTGAAATATCAAAATTAACATCAAAAGAAATATTAAAATCTTCTGTAAACCAAATGTTGTTATTGTCTATAGAGTGGATTACTGGAGAGCTCTTATCCAATAAACCATAAACAGTTCCGTTGGTATCATTTCCTGCAAAGTCTCTAAAATAGTAATCAATAGTGTTGTTGCCATCAACATCAATTAAAATATCATAGCCATCTGTAAAATCGACCCAAGACTCAGAGTCATTCAATTTATATTTTGCTTCAGACTTGCCAGAAATATCAAAATTAACATCAAAAGAAATATTAAAGTCTTCTGTAAACCAAACACCGTTGTTATCTATTTCAGTAATTATGGGCTCTGTTTTATCAATTGCTACAAAAACAGTATTAATTGATTCATTAAAATCTAAGCTATTATCTCTTGCATAAAAATCAATTTGATAATTTCCATCACTATTAAATAATAATTCATTTTCAAATACAAATGGTTGCCAATTAGAAAGATCTATTCTATAAAATAAATTATAATCTAAACTACTATTATTATCAACAACAAAATTTAAACTAATATCTTGATTAATCCAATTGTGATCATAATTTAAAATGTTAAAAATAACATTTGAAGAAATTTGTTCGTCTAAATTAACAATATTTAAGTCAACATCAGAAAATTCTCTAACAAAAACATAATCAATTGTTCTTGTTCCTCCTGCTCCAGTATTATGCCCTCCTTGAGATAATAACAAATATTTGTTTGTATTTAAATATTCTATATCAGCAGACCCCGTTGTTTTTAATTCATTATTTAAATACCATTTTGTAATCCCATTAGCTGTATAAACATATTTTGTTTTTGAAAAAATGTGTGTTTGTTGAGAAACAGATGGAGGATTATTTAATGGAATTTTCTCTCCATTTCCAATCATACGATATAAATTAAATTTTGAACTCCACCCTCCAAAAAGATACCCATAACAAAGAAAGGTATTCCAATAATTGTCAGGATTAGTAGCACTATAACACAAATCCCCATTAGTTGAAAGATCACCTATTGAGGTATTAACATAAAAATCATCTGTTATTTTCTGTTTTACTTCAACAATTATATTGTTTGTTATTATGTTTTTAGAACTTCTGATATTTGAACTAGAATCAGAATCTGGATTTGCTTGGAGCTCTATAACCCCTGAAGAAATATTAGCTGTTGCACCTTGTGCACCTTGATTGAAAAATGCCATTTTACTAAATTACTATCTAATCTTTTTAAAACTAAATTATAATCTTCTTCAGTATAACCAGTATTCCACAAAATAGGAAATCCTGTTTTTGTTGCAGAATACCAAACTCTGATTTTGTTTGTTGTTTCATCAAATAAAAATGTTGATTTATATATTCCTCTACTATCCCAAGAACCTAACTTTTTTGCAAGTAATTTGTAATCAGTATAGACAGTCCAGTTAATACCATCAACACTTCTTGCAAAATAAGTATCAGAAGATGTTCCAACACCATAGTCATAAGGGTATGCTGATGTTATCATCCAATATTCTTGAAATTCAGGAATATATTTTATTTCTGGATGCCAAATATGCAAATTATTATCAACAAAGCCAGAAATATTAGTATTTATTTTTGGATGAGCAACATCTTCCCAATTAATCCCATCATCAGAACTATATCTTACTAATCTTGATGGGGGATTATCTGTATCAACTTCCACAACCCACATATAATAAATATCATCTTTAAATATAATCGTTGGTGCAATTAATTGATTTTGAGCCTTTTCTAAAACCAATATAGGATTAATTTCAGTGTCGTCTTTTGGTAACCATTCTATACCATCATAAGAATAAACATATTTTATTTTATCTCCATTAACTGTAATATTACATCCTTCTCTATAATATAAAACAAATTTGTTTCCATCATAAAATAAAGTTGGATCAGAATTAAACTCTTGACCACCAGGATATGGAATAATAGGGTTTGTTAGACCTTCTGGTATTTGCCAAGTATTTCCATCATTAGAAACAACAATTGAAGGGTTTTCTAGATCCTCATTACTATCTGCATATGGAGTAATTGCCATCCAATATTTCCAACTATTAAAAGGTTCTTCAAAATATACTAAAGAGGGATGAACATTTTGACCACTTCCATCATAAGTAGGAATATTTAAATTTTGATCTGCATTTATTAACCCAGTAGGAGAATAATTAATAATTTTATTTTCCTCAAAATCATCAAAAAAAATAAAAACAGCATCACCATTACTTAAAGAAAGATCTGACTCACCATCATAAAACATCTTAACTATTATTTCTGATTCTGGGTTAATAGAGATCTTTAACCAAATTTCTGCTTCTTGCTCAGAATTATTCCAAGATTCTATCCAAAAAGGAATATTATTACCATCGTTATATTGAAAATAAAGATCTTTACCTAAATTATCCCAATTAAAATCAGCAGGTAAAGAACTGTTAAGGTCTATTTTTGTTTGATAATTTAAAAAAGAAGCTTCTGTGGAATTAGAAACATTAAAAAGTACAGAATCTGCTGATACAGAGTGTAAAATAAATAAAAATATTAAGATTAAAAAAGAATATTTTTTTAAAAACATAAAAAAATAGTTAATAAAAGAATATATAAATATATCTTACTCCTCTGTTTCATAAGTAAACCCAACATGAGATCTACAAGAACACAATTGTGCACAATAAACTATTAAGTTGCCAGCTTGTACGTTAGGATTACTATCAAAAGAACTTCCACAAGATTCACCATTACAAGTACATCTTACTTTATCAAAATAACTTGGGGTTTGATTAAGATTACTACTTACTAAAGAAGATCTTAATACTCTTAGCTCCTTAAAAACAGCTTCCTCTTTAGCACTAACTTTTGAGAATAGCACAAAAGTACTTAATAGTAGGGTTATACCAATAATTATCAATAAAGCTTTTTTATTCATACCTATAAACACACTCCATTTTTTTAGATTTTTTTAAAAGGCAAATATTTTAATTGTTGTTAAACAACAATAAAATTAGTAATTTTTTTACTATTAATAATATAAGATAGAAATATTTAAATATCTAATCTACATTTTTAGAAAAAAAACAAAAATATATAAAGACTTCTTACTTCTTATCTATATTATTTTATGGAGGAAAAGAAATGTTAACAGAAAAAGAATTATACGAAACACTAAATGATAAACAAAAAGCTTATGTAAATTTTGAGATCCCAAATGAAAAAAATGGAGAATATATGTTAGGAATATTCCATTTAGTTCCAGGAGGATCATTAAACATCTTACAAGCAGCAGCAGAGGTTGCAGCAGAATCATCAACAGGAACTAATTTTAAGGTAAATACTGAAACAGCATTTTCCAGAGAAATGAATGCTTTAGTATACAAACTAGATCAAGAAAAAAATCTTGTCTGGATAGCTTTTCCATGGAGATTGTTTGACAGGATTGGAAATGTTCAAAACATTTTAACCTATGTTGTTGGAAATGTGCTAGGCATGAAAGAAGTATCAGCTCTAAAACTATTAGATGTTTGGTTCTCTCCAGCAATGTTAGAACAATTTGATGGACCTAGTTACACTCTTGACGATATGAGAAATTATTTACAAGTTTATGATAGACCAATATTAGGAACAATAGTAAAACCAAAAATGGGACTAACAAGTGCAGAATATGCAGAAGTGTGCTATGATTTTTGGGTTGGTGGAGGCGATTTCGTTAAGAATGATGAGCCACAAGCAGATCAAGATTTTTGCCCTTATGAAAAGATGGTTAAACATGTAAAAGAAGCTATGGATAAAGCAGTAAAAGAAACAGGACAAAAAAAAGTTCATTCATTTAATGTTTCTGCTTCTGATTTTGAGACCATGATCAATAGATGTGAGATGATCAGAAATGCTGGCTTTGAAGAGGGATCTTATGCGTTCTTAATTGATGGAATTACTGCTGGGTGGATGGCTGTTCAAACCTTAAGAAGAAAATATCCAAATGTATTTATACACTTCCATAGAGCAGCACATGGAGCATTTACAAGACCAGAAAATGCATTTGGTTTCTCTGTTCTAGTTTTATCTAAATTTGCAAGATTAGCGGGAGCATCCGGAATACATACAGGAACTGCTGGTGTTGGTAAAATGGAAGGAACACCTAAAGAAGATATAACCGCAGCAGACGGTATTTTAGATTTTTCAGCAACAGGACATTTCTTTGATCAATCTTGGTCAAAAATACCTGAAGATGACAAAGATGCTTTAAAAATGGTTCAAGAAGACAGAATTGGCCACATTATCCTAAAAGACGACTCTTGGAGAGGAGTAAAAAAGTGTGCACCAATAGTGTCTGGTGGTCTTAACCCTACATTACTAAAACCGTTTATAGATGTTATGGGGTCAATAGATTTTATAACCACTATGGGTGCAGGGTGTCATGCTCATCCAAAAGGAACACGGTCAGGGTCAAGGGCTTTAGTTTTGGCATGTGAGGCTTATAAAAAGGGCATCTCAATTGAGGAATATGCAAAAGAGCATATAGAACTAAAAGAAGCAATAGACTTTTTCTCAAAAAAACCAAAAGAAATAGAAAATGCTTTTAATGTGGAAAAAAATTAATTTTTTTTTCTTTTTTTATTCAGATTCTTGCTCTGCATTTTCTTCAAGATCTGCATCTTCGCTTTCTGAATCATCTGATTCATATTCAGAAGAATCCATTTCTTCTTCATCTTGAATACCAAATTCAGGATATTCTAGTCCATTTGATCTATTTATAACTTCGTTAATATCTTTAATCCAGGTAACTGGTTGTAATAAATCTTTTTCTTTTAATTCCCTTAATTGATCCATACTAGTTATTCCTGTGGATTTTGGGACATAGACTCTCATTATTTGCCTATTATACCCAGAACTACATATGTGAGAGGTATATTCACTTATTATCTCTATAGATCTAGAATTACCCATATGTATAAACAAATGATGACCTAGTTGATCTTTGCCAATATAGGTCCCAACATGTGTATACTCTAGATTTCTTAAAGACCCATGACTTTGTTTACAAACATAAAGACCTAAGATCGCACCATCAGGCAACAGATCTAAATCTAAAGTAGGACTTTGTACTTCTGGGGTCTCAACACAACGACTTCTTGGTAATTTTCTGTTTCCTGGTTTACTATAACAAACAATTGGAGATTCCCAAATTAAATTATATCTCTCTTTTACTGTTGGAGTAGTATCATATAACCAAGCAGCAGAAACTCCTGCTCTTGGATAAAGCTCTGAAGTAAAAAGATTTGTTCCAATTTCTCTAACAAACTGAGCACAGTTACCAGACCTTGCATAGGCTAAACTTCTTCTATTTTGTAAAATCTCTGCAAAATAATAATTTGGATCAATTCTTTTTAACAAAGAAATATTTTTTTCAGCAGTGATCTCTAAAAAATTCTCTTTTTTAATATCAAAATAATCATATTTCAATTTAAAATAATTTGTTTTATTTTCAAGAAATTTCTTTGAGTCATTAGAAGAGTCTTCTAAAAAACCATTAGAAACAAAATATTCTCTATTAGTCAAATATTTGTGCTTTATTGCAAGATAATTTATTAAAACCTTAAACTCTTTAGAAATCTTAACTCTTTTTTCTTTTAGAATTAGCTCTCTAGAACAAAGCTCTTCTTTAAGTATATTTACTGCAGATCCACTTACTTCTTGTATGATCTCTGTTCCTGGAATACAGCTATATATCTTATTATCCTCACATTTATATAGTAAAGCACCAGTTCCATGATAAGTAACACCGTCTATTTTTTTGTATCTAGGATAATTAACAGATGGCACAAATCCATTATCTATACAATAATTGCCAGTTAGATTTGTATATATTATTGGATATTCCATAACTATAGACTCAGGCTCCCCAGTATACTTACATATCTCTTCAGTAAAAGAGAACTCTTTTTTATCCAGTAAACTACTTAGAACAAAAATGCTTCTTAAGTTTTTTTTTAAATTATCTGTCACAAAAGATTCATAATCATAATAGATATTTTCAAGATAGTTATCTGTATAATACTTCTCACAAAAATTAACAAGAGTAGTCATTTCTTTTAAATAATCTGTTCCTGCAAACAAAACTAAAGACCCGTATTTATCTTTACTATTTTTTATTGCTTTTATAAGAAATTCATAATACCAGTACATATTACTTATTTTACTAGAAAGCCCACCAAATCTAATAACTTTATCAGCATCAAATTTTGCTATATTTTTTTCATTTATTTCTTTAAAGTCTCCTAAAACTAAATACTGAAGATACTCTTCTTCTTTTAAAAATGGATGCATAGAAGCATGTAGATCAATATACTGATTATAATATGCCTCTAAATCTATTTGTGCAAGACCAAGCAAATCATTATCAACATCATCATAATTAATATCACAGTTAGATCTCTCAGCAATCAAAGCCCAAAACTGTAAAGCTTGCTCGTCTGTAAAATTGTAGGCCTTTGCTACATCAAAAATTAATTCATTATATTCTCTTTTTTCATTAGAAAAACAAAGATTTTCTCTATTAATTGCTGCAAAGGAGAGCAGATCTTTAATGTTAACTCCATCAACCTCTTTTCTATATAGATCTTTTACTAAATCAAAATTATTAAGATAACTTGCATAATCATCCATTCTTTTATAAAACTCTGGACTTGCTATACTACCAGTATCTGATAGATATTTAATTGAATCAAAGTCAGAATTATTAATATAACAATAACTAAGATTTTCTTTATCGCAGTTATAGGGCATAGAATAACTAGATTCTATAACTATTGGGGTTCTTTTAAAAGAAACTAATATATCCAATGGTTTTTTTGTTGTTAAAAAAGGAGGTTCAAAATTAATTGTTTCAATAGACATATAAAGCTCAAAATTTTTTGGTATGTTTTTTAGCTCCACTTTTGTATATAATAAAATATCATAGGGAACAAGTATTTTTTCAGTTAATAAAAAATTAAAACAATCATTAATAAAATCAGAATCTCCAAACTTTTCTAGCTCTGATTCAATATATGGTTTAGTTCTTGGCAAAAAAAGCTGTCTTATAGTTTCTTGTTCGTTTATTATATTTGTTTGACCAAAAAAATCTATGCTTTTATAATAATTACTAATATTTTCAAAACAAGAATTATTTATATACTCTGTAGAATTACTTTTATTAATATTAAAAAAATAAACAGTTTCTAATCTGTTTTCCAAAGAATAAATTTCAGCAAAATCTAAAAATCTATTAGAATATTCTAAATCTAATATCGGTTCTCTAAAAATGTCGTCTACATCAGAAGGTATAATCTGGTAATTATCTAGTAAAGTGTCATTAGCTTCTAGACTTTCATTAATTTCAAAAGAAAAAACTATGTCTTTAGATGCTGCATTTAGGGTTCTATAATAAGTAAATATCTCATTAAGTTTTGTACTACCTTCCAAAGTCACAACGTTTTCAGATTCTGCAAAAACAGATCCTAGATTAAAAAAAATAAAAAAAACTACAAAAAAAGAAGCTATTTTTCTATGTCTTGATCTTTTATTTTTACTTGTAAATAAAATTATTAAAATCAAAATTAAAATAATAGATATAAAGAGCAAAGCTAAAATATTTTTTGAATTTTGAAAAAAATAATTTTTCTCTGATAATGTATTTGAATCATTAGAAGTATTTTTATTTATAACAGGTTCTGTTAAATTACTATCCACAAAATCAGAATATACAATATTACTCTCAGAAAAACTATCAGAAGAAATTGGCTCTAGAGACCCAATCTCAAAAAAAGTTTTTTTAGTAAAAATTAGATCTTCAAAATAATAACTTAAAACCAGCTTATAAGAACCAGAATCATCAATAGCTAAGAAATAAGGAAATACATGTGTGCTTTCAGAAAATAAAAGTTTATAATTTTTTCCTTCTTTTAAAAAAAGATCAAGAGAATAATTAACATCTAAATTATTATCAACATTAAGGTAGATTTTAGAACTATTATCAAAATATTTTTTGGAATCAGAATAATGGCATTCTTTTATATCACACAAAAAAATTCTGCCAAGATCTATACTCTCTAAAAATAAAGGAAAAGAATAGGTCTCTAATATAGAATAATTAGAATCCAAAACCTCATAGTTTGCAACAAGATAAGAAGAAACAGAGCTATCAAAAACAACATCTATTTTTTTACTATTTTTAATAGAAAAAGCCTCTTCAAAATAAGTTTCATATTGATCTGAGAGTGTTATTTTTAAGAAATCTCCTGAAAGGTTATTATCTAAAACACCAACATCAATAATTTGATCATAATAGTTAACTTTATTAAAGAAATTAGGAGTCAGACTAAATACCATAGATAGGTTAAGTATTAAAAAAAACAACAAAAATAATTTTTTCATAAATAAGATCTCCAAAGATAAATAAGCATAGTTAATTTTTTAACATTATTATACTACTTATTCTAAAAAACAAATATAAATATATTGTAAGATCTTTTAGATCAGTAATTTTTGTTAAAAACGGGGATCTATTTTTAAATGCCTATTTTTTGTTTTAAAAAAAGTTGGCTTGTCCAAGATATTGTGCAAAAACAACTCTAAAATAAAAAACAAACATATATAAAAACAACTAAAAATAAATATATTTGTAGGAGCACGAACAAAAAATGAACACAATTATTTTTTACCACAATGATTTAGATGGGCTTATTTCTGCTTTAGGATATGCTTATAATGATTATATGCAAAATCATTTAAAGAGGCCTGACTATAAGACCCTAAGAAAAGAATATTATTTTTATGAAGTAAGCTATGGTGTTGAAAATATCTTTACTAACTTAAAAATACAGAGTATAGATCTTTCTTTTTTTACAAATGTTATAATACTAGATTACTGTTTTGATAAAAAAACAATGTTAAAATTCTTAGAAATATATAATAAAAATATGATTTGGATAGATCATCACAAAAATGTTATAAAAGAATACACAGATCAAGAAATTAGTGGATTAAGAGATCATAACAACTCTGCAGCTGTTCTTGTTTGGAAATATTTTAACAAAGAACCCCCTTTATTTTCACAATATGTAGAAGATATGGATATCTGGAAATGGCAATTACCAGATTCTAAAGAGATATTACAATATTTAGATCTTTTATACATGTCATTAAAAAAAAATAAAGAAAAGTCGTTTGATATAATAGAAGAATTCTTAAGTTTCTTTGATAATAATTACTTTAAAAAAAATTCAGAAAAATTTATTGATTTTGGAAAAATAATAAATAAATATTTAAAAATAAAAGTTTTTGACGATATATCTAGTGGTAAAAAAACACATTTTGAAGGAATTAAGACATTTATAGTAAATTCACAAATAAAACCTGGATATATCTCTGAACATATTTTTAATTCTGAAGATTATAAAGATATAGAACTAGTTATTATTTGGTATAGATATTACCTAAACAAAGAAAAACCAGAATACTTTGATAAGATAAGCCTAAGATCTAAAAGTGTAGACTGTTCAATAATTGCTAAAAAATATGGTGGTAATGGACACCCTAAGGCTAGTGGTTTTATTATTGATGATATTTCAAACATTTCAAAATAATTAGTCAACAGAACACACTAAAACAAAGTTCTGGTTTTTGCAAGCACCGTTACTTAGGTTAATTAGAGAAACACTATTTAGATCTAAATTTTCATAATTACCAGAAGAATCTAAAACCAAAAAGTTGCTATCTGTTAAAAGATTGATAGAAGCTCCTGGCTCCAATATATGATTAAAAACACCATAAAGTCTAACTGGTTCTTGAGATGTTTGATCAACTCCTTCTATAGTTAAAGTAAAATCAAAATATCTTATTTGTGAATCATTTATTAAAAATAAAGAAAGCTCCTTAGTAAAAGAATCAAAAGAACAAGAAGAAACTTTTAATTTAGAATTAGCACACTCAATACTTGATGCTCGTTT
Organism: uncultured archaeon; assembly: GCA_964586355.1. Taxonomy (GTDB): domain Archaea; phylum Iainarchaeota; class Iainarchaeia; order Iainarchaeales; family CSSED10-239; genus JAKQTP01. The sequence goes on along the minus strand of CAZPGO010000019.1, from coordinate 25,081 downwards.
TAGCTGCTCAGTAGTGTTGGTTAACTGATTATTATAATATTCCTTTGACCATGTTAAAAACATAGTAATTAATATAACAGCAACTAAAATTATTAAAATAACACTTATTATTGGTGATAAAGCTTTTTTATTCATTAATAATCTCACACATATTAATTAGATTAATGATCTCTCTTTTACAAGCCCCATTAGTTAAAATAATATTAGAGATCTCATTAAAATTTAGATTTGTAAAATTCTCTTTTTTTGTAAATAAGAAATTTGTATCAGTATTATATAATTTGCTATGTCCTGGAAATAATGCATTTGAAAAAACACCAACCCATTTTTCTTTTGCTTCTGATAGGTTCTCTGCTTCTATTGTTAACATGATATCAAAATATCTTATTGATGTTGCATTTGTTAAAAGAACCTCAACTTTTTTTGAAGAAGAGTAAATCAAACAAGAGTCTACTGATAAGCTATAATTTAGACAATCAATATCACTAGCAGGACTTAAAGCATCACTAGAGCTTTGAAGATCTTCTTTTATTTCTACCTTTGCCCATAACAAAAACATTGTTATTAAAATAACAGCAACCAAAATAAGTAAAATCACACTAATTATTGGAGAAACTGCTCTTTTAATCACAAATAATCACATAACTATTTTTTAACTAATTTGTCCCATTTCTTATTTAGTATAATTGGTCTAAATAAATTATAGATATATGCTTCTTGTAATAATAAACTAAAAGCCCACCCAGTAAATAAAACTAATACTGTGTATCTAAATATGGTATTTAGGACAACTAAAGAATCCACAACAATAAACCAAATTAAACCTATAAAAAAAAAAGTTAGTTGTTCAAAAAATGGTTTTATTTTTTGTATTTTTTCTTCAATTTCTTTTTTTGTTTTTTTCATATTTTTTCTCTTTTATAAATAGACAAATCTAATTATAATAATATAGAAGAAATATAACTTTAAAAAGCTTACATTTAATTAAAAAAACTACCTAAAATCTAGTTCTTTTTTTTTGCCAAATAATTGTGCAGCAATTGCTGATGTTAAAAACAAAACTAAAGAGCTTGTAACTATGGAGCCTTCAAGACTTTTGTTAAGATCTTTTTTTAAAGAATCTAAGACTTCTGGAGAAATATTTCTTATTTCCTTAGAAAAATTAGAATTAAGCTCTTTTCTAAAAATTAGCTCTACTTTTTCTAAAGGCAAAGACAAAAGATAAACTCTATAATCTAAAACACCTACTCTGGAAAGAATTTTTTTTCTTAAAACAGCATTTGTTTTTAATTCCCTATTAACAGCCTCTACCTTTTGATCAATTATCTTAGATATAGCTTTTTTAGATTTTTCTGCCAAAAGATTATAGATCTGATCTAGCTTTGGCCTAGTTAATCCTTTTGGTAATCTTAAAACAGAAATTTCTCTTCCAGTAGAATAAAATATCTCATTAGGCTTTGCAGATCTATTAAATTCTTCAACTTTTAGTGATAAAAACTTATCATAAAAAGGATTATAGGTTTTTTGTTCATTTGCTTTCTTCTCAGCATTTAAAAAAGCTTTTTTATCTGTAATTTTTTTATAACCAATACCGCTACCTAAAGTAACCCCGCCTATAGCTATGCCGGTAACTATCCTCTTTGTAATTGGTTTTAGTTTTTGTTTTATATTTCTTGGCATAATATATTCCTTTTTAAACAGTATTTAAGACAATAACAAAGCATCAAAAAGATAAAGCTTATCTTTAACAGGATCATAAAAAACATTGTGAGGTGAAATATCAAGAATCTGTGGTGCTTTTTTAAAACCATATTTAGCATAGTTTTTTTCCAAATAACTCTCAACTCTTGCTGCTACTTTTGCCAAAAACCTTTCAATAGATTCTTTTTTTGTGAATGAGATCTTATTTTCTAAGATCAATTCATTAACTGTTTTAAGATCCATATATTTATAACAAATAAAACTCTTTTTATTTATTGCGTCAACATAAGAAAACACAGAATCAACAACCTCTAACCTTCTACCAACTACTCCAGATTCAGAAATTATTTTTAAAGCTAATGATTCAGAAAACCCGTCTGATCCCCCAAATCCTCTAACACCCATTTCTTTTATTTTTGCTTTAATATCTAAATCATATCTTAAATTTTTATTTTTTTGCAATCTAAAAAAATCATTAATATCTAGCTCTTTTATAAAATATTTCTCTGCTTTACCATTTACAAAAAAATCTAAAGAATAAAGATTAGTATGATATCCTGCATCAGATCTATTCTCTTTAATAGGAAGTCTTTTTATATAAAATTTTTCTGTTTTAATCTCAGAAATTTGTTGAGTTGCAACCATTTTTAAGAATTCTCTTAGTATTTCTGGATGTTCTCTTATTTTTTGTCTAGCTGGCCTAGTATAAGATAAAGCATGTACCTTAGATTTTCTAAAAACTATAGGAGATGATTTAGGTTTCAATTTTTTAACACACCATTTTTATCTTTATGTAAAAGAATGTGGTTCTTTATAATAATTTTTAATATGCTTAATAATTTCAGGGTTTATTTTTTCAGCCTCACACACACACTGATTAACAAAAGATCTATATGAAAAATGTGCGTGTTCTGTAGTTCTGGTTTTACTTACATGATCAAGTTCTCTTGCATTTATGGTATACAAAATCTTAGCATTAGTTGCTAATGGACATACATATTGACAAAATTCCTTAGAAAATCCTCTTTTAATTAATTTTGTCCAAAAACCATAGGCTTTTTTTAAACCTAAAAGATACTCTTCTCTACAATCCTCCAAAAACACCGGTATTGAAAAACCATATTCTGGAGAAACAAAACTACTTATCCAAGTAAGCATTCTATTTCTATGAAGATCTCTCCAAGCACCAAAATCAACAATACCTTCAAAGGTATAGTTTGCAAGCTCTAAAGCCCTATGTGGTCTATAACCGGTACAATCAAAGTTAAAGGCTTCTTTTAGGTATTTTTCTAAATCTTTTTTAGATAAAATATTATTATTTAAAAAGACCTCATTTTCTCTATAATCAACACTATGCCCAAGATCTAAAAGATAATTATATACTAAAAGTTTTTCTGAGTGTCTTGTGTGTTCTATAATTTTTACTGTATTTTCTATATTTTCAAAAACAAAATCATCTATCTTCAAATTACTGTTATTATTTGGATTTAAAGATATTGGATTTATTTTGCTAGAAGAATCTTTAAACCTCTCTCTTTCTTTATTAATAACACAAGTCTCCATTTCCAAAAGTGTTGGATATACTTTAATTAGTTCTTGTTGCATTTCTTTTCCGATCTCATTAAATTCAGTAATATTATTTGATAAAAGATCTACTATTAAAGATCTAAATACCTGAGAATTTGTAGTAATTGCAAAATTGGTATAAGCACTTGCTGGCAATATATATCTTGCAGAATCAAATGCTTTTTTTCTAATACTTTTTGGATCTAAAGTAATATTCTTATTTTCTAACTCCTTTTCTATTCTTGAAATTATTTTTGGCAAAATTATTGCATAGGTACTAAACAAAAAATCCATTGTTTCAACATACTCTTTTTTAAGATCGCTATTTTCATGCAAATCAAACTCCTTAGGAATAATATAACAAGGCTTAGAAAAATCCTGATATCTTGTAGACTTTTCTAGGTATGCAGCAAGTCTTTTATTTTCACAATATTTGTTTGTTACAAGCATACTTGTGTTTTCAAAACACAAAGTAACATTTCCATGTTGTTCTATAGAATGATGTGCTACTCCTAAAGTTATTCCTTTATGGAATTTGCCAATCTTTTCTTTATCAAATCCCTCATCTGTTAATATCTCTTTTACTATTTGCTCAAAAGATTTTGCACTCTGACTAAGTCTTGCAACAGTTCTGGAGTGTGCTTCTGCAAAGTTTTGATTGGATACTACTAATGGTATTTTTTCTTTTTCTATTACTTCTAAAACAATATGATCTAGCAACTTTATTTTTCTTTTAAATTCATTCATTTATTTCCATCTCCCTTATTTTCGTCTAATATTTATTTTTTTCTTTCTTTTTTGAGCTGCTCTTCTAGAATGACCAAAATCTAGTCTATCATTTAGCTTTTTTCCAGAAAAGCTTTTTTTAAATAAAGATATTTCATTAATTATCTCAATATTATTTATCTTAATCTTATTAGCTCTTAAGATAGACACTAAAAAAGCACTCCAAGTTCTAACACAGTTGCCCTTATCAGCATATTCCCCAAAAGCAGAAATTGAGACACTAGGTTTTAATTTTTTTAAAACAGATCTTGGAACCAATTTTTTCCTTAATCTGGAATCTATTTCACCAATTATTGGATTTGAAGAGGTTATAACAAATCTTTCTTTAAGATGTTTTTTACCAAAAGCAACAAATTTATCCAACATTTGCTTATATACAAATTCATTTGTTGATAATACTGGTCTTGTAGGCAAAGCTTCAACAAGAATAAAAACAGTGTTCGGTTTATCTTTATATTCTAAGATCTTTTTTCCATAAGCAGCTAAAGACTTTTTAAGTTGAACATTTAATTTTTTGTCTTTTTTAAGAGTAATAAATAGTTCTTCTACAGAAGAAACACTTTCTATAAACGTATTATTTTCAATCAAATTATATAGGACGTTATATAATGGATGAACAAGTAACACAACTTCAGAATACTTTTGTTTATTTTTAGAAAATATGCTCATTAAAAATCAATTTTATGGTAAAGGAAAATTTATTAACATATTTGAAATTTCTGTTTTTATTTTATTATGTAGCCTCTCATCAGTCGGATTAGATAAAACATCACAAATATATTTTGCAATAACTCTCATTTCTTCCTCTTTACATCCTCTAGTAGTAATTGCAGGAGTGCCTATTCTTATTCCACTGGTTATTGCAGGAGGTTTTGGATCATTAGAAATTGCATTCTTGTTTACTGATATTCCAGCAGATTCTAAAAGTATTTGTGCCTTTTTTCCAGAGATTTCTTTTTTTCTAAGATCTAATAACAAAAGATGATTATCTGTTCCACCAGTAACTAGATCAAAACCATAATTAAGCAGCTCTTCTTCTAATATTTTTGCATTTTTTAAAACCTGCTTTTGATATTCTAAAAAAGAGGGCTCTAGGGCTTCAGCAAAACAAATGGCTTTGCCAGCAATAATATGTTCTAAGGGGCCTCCTTGAAAACCAGGAAAAAGACCTCTATTTATATTAGATTCTAGAACTTCTTTTGCAAGAATAAACCCACCTCTTGGACCTCTTAAGGTTTTGTGGGTAGTAGATGTTACAATATCTGCATAAGGCACAGGAGAATCCTGAAGACCAGTAGCAACAAGCCCAGCAATATGGGCCATATCTGCCATTAAATAGGCATCACAAGAATCAGCAATCTCTCTAAATTTTTTAAAATCTATTTTTCTAGGGTAAGCTGATGCTCCACAAATTATTAATTTTGGGTTAATCTCTTGTGCTTCTTTTAGTATTTGATCATAATCCAGAAAACCATTTTCATCACAGCCATATTGATAAGCTTCATAATTTATACCAGAAGCATTTAATTTAAAACCATGAGTTAGATGTCCCCCAGCATCTAAAGACATACCAAATATCTTATCTTTTGGATTAAGTACTGAAAAAAAAGAAATTATGTTTGCATTTGATCCAGAATGAGGTTGAACATTAGCAAAATCACTTTTAAATAGCTTTTTTGCAAGATCTATTGCTCTTTGCTCTATTTCATCCACAAACTCACAACCAGAATAATATCTTTTTTTTGGATATCCTTCTGCATATTTGTTTGTTAGAATAGAACCGCATACATTTCTTATATCTTTAGAACAAAAATTCTCAGAAGCTATTAATTCTACGGTGTTTTCTTGCCTTTTTTTTTCCAGATCTATAAAACTTAAAATCTCTTCTTTGTAATTCATAAAAAAACCTTTTATACTGTATTTACTAACACCATAGCCTCATAACTTTCATTAACAACATTATAATCAGCGGTATGTTCACCAACTATTATTTTAATAAAATGTTTTCCTGGAACTATACCTGTAAATGGGTAAACACTATAGTGTAAATTTATAGATTCATTACTCTTAATAACTCCAAGTCTTTTATACTCATTTCTTTTAGAACCTGTTTTTTCAAATGACAAATCAGAATCTGGAATTAGTTCTATACTTATTTGTTTAGCAGAAGCACTTAAGTTTTTTAATTTTATTTCCAAATCAACTGGTTCTTTAGATTTTATATTTAGTCTATAGGGATAAAGTTTAGTAAAGATCTTTATCATATTCTATCAACCTCTTTTAAGTTAAATTTACTTTCTAATAAATATGGTTATAATAAATTGTTATAAATCTATTTGTTTTTTAGAAAAGATTATAAAGGTTAAAGAAAATTAGATTTTATAAATCTGTTGAACCTAAAATATATTATGAATATTGTAATTATTTGCTCAAAAGAGGATGTTGCTTCAAATAATTTCTTTGATTGCTTAATTAATAAATATAATTTTGAAGAGATAGAAGAAAAGGTTTATTATCTTAAAGAAAATAAAGAAAAAGGAGATTATGCAATAAATGATATATTCTTGATCTATTTTGAGAAATTACATATATACCTAACAGAAGAAGAAGTTAATAAAAAGATAGAATGTCTAGAAAAAAATATAGAGCAAGTAATTTTTTTAAGCAAACATTCAACAACCTCAAAAAACAAAGAAAAATCTTTTTCAGCTCATGCAATCGGTAATTGGGGCTCTGCGGATTTTGGTGGAAAACCTGGTTTTTTATGTAAAACTGATCCAATCTTATTAAGAGAGATAATACTAAAAATAAATATAAAAAATAAAGAATTTAAAAAATATAAAACAAAACAAGAAGCCACACACCATGGACCCTATATAGAATACTCTAGTATCTTTGTAGAAATTGGATCTAGTTTAGAAGAATGGAACGATCTAAGAGGGATCAACTTTATTGCTGAAAATATTATTGAAATCTTAAAATATTATAATAAAGAAAAAATAAAAAAAGAAAACAATTGGACAGAAGCCGTTGGTTATGGTGGATCTCATTATTGTACGCAATTTTTTAAATACCAAATAAATTTAAAAAATAAATATTGTTTTGGTCATGTAATTCCTAAATACGCCATAGAAGAGATTAATAATTCTCTAAAAACAAAAAAAATGCTAGAACAAGCCTTAGAAAAAAGCAATTCAAAAATAGTTTTAACAGAAGATCTTAAAGAAATAAAATTATAGATTATTTTCTAATTTTTTTTTAAGAGCAATTATTGTTTTAAGATCTGGTTTTGTAACATAATACTTTTTATCATTATAAAGGGTTTCTAACTTTTTTAAGATATCCTTATACTTAATTTTATTATTCCAATATTTTTCAGTTAAAATTTCAAAAGCTAAAAAATAAACAATTGGAAAAGAACCGCCTTTTTTTAAAAAATCAACACCTAATTTAATAAAAGGCTCTTTTAAAAGATCTAATCTTGATAAGGACAAATTTATTTTATCTCCTGAAATTAAAGAGTTTTTATCTTTAAAGCCTTCTTTGTCTTTACAAAAATAATAATATAAAACTGGATAAATATCGTTATTTGTGGTATTAATTAAATTACTACCATCCGAAAACTCAGTAATGAGACTTATAATATTCTTACTTTGATTAAAATAGTCAAATTTTTCTGGAGAAATATCATATAAATAATTTATTAAATATAATTGTTGTACTAAATTAAATTTTGTAAAACTATAAAAACATTTTTTAAATCTATAGAAATCTTTTTTTTGATTTTTAAATTCTTCTACATCCTCTTTTGTATATTTGTTATTTTGTGTTAGTAATATGATTTTGTCCAACTCTTTAATATTTCTAACTTTTAAAAATTGATTTAAAGAATAGTTTTGTAAAGTAATAGAATATAGATTAATGCCTTTTAATTTTGCTTCATATTTCAGAATTTTTCCAGAAAATAAAATTAGATCAACAGACATTAAAACAACATCTTTTTGATCATATATTATAGATAAAATGTTTTTTAAAGTACTAGTATTTGACTCAGTAAACACATAAATATCTGCATCAGAATTTTTTACAAAATTAATAGAATTCTCTTTTGAGAAAAAAAAACAATTTGGAGTGTTTAATTTTAATTCAATTTCTTTACATATCTTTTCATCTGAAACCATAGCAAATTGTGAATTTGTAGCTTTTAATTGCTTAAGAAATAAAGAACTATCACTAGAAAAAGTAAGACCAACAATTTTATAAGAATCAGAAAACTTTGAAAAAAAATCAAAAGCTATTTTTCCATAACTAGTATCTGAACCAAAAATAACAATTTTCTTTAACATATTTTTAAGATCTCTAAAAAATATTTGATTTTTTTATAAAAAAATAAAAAGAGAAAAAATTAAAAAATTAAAAAAATTAAAAACCTACTTTTTCTTTTTAGCAGGTGCTTTCTTTACAACCTTCTTTACAGGTTTCTTTACAACCTTTTTAGCAGGTGCTTTCTTTACAACCTTCTTTACAGGTTTCTTTACAACCTTCTTAGCAGGTGCTTTCTTTACAACCTTCTTTACAGGTTTTTTTACAACCTTCTTAGCAGGTGCTTTCTTTACAACCTTCTTAGTAGGTGCTTTCTTTTTTGTTGCAACCATGGTATCCCTCCATTTCAGTTTTTTATTTTAATTCTTCCCCAAAAGAATTACATATAATATTTATATTATATTACATAAACATTTATAAACATTTACTACAAAAAGATTAAAAAAAGAAGATTTGTCCAAGATTTAGTGTTTTTGTCCAAATATAAAAGAATTCTGTCCAACATTTTGTGTAAATAGGTTTTAAAAAAAAAGAAAAACTAGTTAAAAAAAAACTAGTCCATAAAAAACTCAGCAGACTTTGGTTCAGGATCCATACCTTTTCTAGTCCTTATCTCTGCAATTGTAGTCATAAGCAAAGATTTTGGTAACTTTTCGTAACCAGCATATTCTGCAGTCCAAATAGCTCTTCCTTGTGTTTCTCCTCTCATCTCTTGACTTAACCCAATCAATGACTTTACAGGAATCTTTCCAATAACAACACAAGAGTCTCCTTCCATATTAATATTTTCTATTTGTGTTCTTCTTCCTGATAGAACTTTATTAACAGCACCCATAAAATCTTGTGGTACTGAAACAGATATATTTTGTTTTGGTTCTAATAATGTATAATCACTTGAAAGCATAGCTGCATATATTGGTCTAGTTACAGCAGGTAAAACTTGTGCTGGACCTCTATGAATTGCATCTTCGTGAAGAGTTGCATCTTCTAGATTAACAATCATTCCTGAAACTTTTTCTTTTGCTACTGGTCCTTCTTTTGTAGCATCATTAAAACCGTCTATGATTAATTCTCTTGTTTCAAATAGATTTTGAATACCTTTTGTTCTATTAATCAATATACAATTATTATGAACAGCCCAAATATTTTTTGCTTCATCTGTACCAAAACCAGCTTCTTGGAATTTTTTGATTATTTCTGTATCTTTATTAGGTCTTATTTTGCCATCAAATTTAATTGCTTTAACTTTAGCAAACATCTCTTCTGATATTGGTTCAATTCTAAACTTAAACTTATTGTGCTTATTTGGGGACTTTCCTTCAATAACTTCAGAAGCTTTTTGAATAGTTTCGTAATATACAACAATTGGTGGACTTACGGTTATTGGGATATTATTATCTTTTTCTATTTTATATTGTGTTATTTCTAGATGTAATTCACCCATACCAGAAATTAAGTGCTCCCCTGTTTCTTGATTTAGTTCAGCTCGGATATTTGGATCTTCTTTTGTAATATTGTGAACAACTTCTATTAATTTTGGAAGATCTTTACTATTCTTTGCTTCAATTGACACAGTCATTACTGGTTCAACATCAGACATAAAGTCTTCAAAAGGATTCATTTCTTTGTTTGATAGTGTTTGACCAGCATATACTTCTTTCATACCAACAATACAAGCAATATTTCCTGCAACAACTTCATCTAATATTACTCTTTCAGGACCTAAATAGATTCCTACTTGTTGAACTTTTGCAGTTTTATCTAAACCAAGTACTTTTAGATCCATTCCTTTTTTTATAGATCCAGCATATACTCTCCCAGAAGCAATATCTCCAGCATGTTTATCTAAAACAACATCTGTAATCATCATAGCAACATTATCTTCAGTAGCTTTACATTCGGTCATTGCTTTTCCTTCAGGTGTTTCTAAATCTCCACTCCAAATAATTGGCACTCTGTATTTTTGTGCTTCTAGAGGATTTGGTAAATGCTTAGAAACCATTTCTATAAACACTTCACTAATTGGTATTTTTTGAGAGAGATCTTTTTGTTTATCATTTTTACAATAATCAATAACATCTGAAAATTTAATTTCATATCTACCCATAGCAGGAACAGATAATGCCCAGTTATGAAAACCAGAACCAAAACATACAGATCCATCTTTAATACTTACTTGCCAATCTTTTACAAATTGTTCTGGTGCATTTTTAGAGATTAAATTATTAATATCCATTACTACTTTTACAAATCTTTTTTGCATATCCTCAGGAGTAACATTCATTTCTGTTATTAGTCTATCAACTTTATTAATAAATAAAACAGGTTTTACTCTTTCCTTTAATGCTTGTCTTAAAACAGTTTCTGTTTGTGGCATAACTCCTTCCACACAGTCAACAACTAAAACAGCTCCATCAACAGCTCTCATAGCTCTTATAACATCTCCACCAAAGTCAACGTGACCTGGAGTATCAATAATATTAATAAGATATTTTTCTCCTAAAAAATCACAAGGAACAGAAACATTTGAAGAGTTAATTGTTATTCCTCTTTCTTGTTCTAAAACATATGAATCCATAAAAACTTGTTGTCCTGCAAGTTCTTTTGAGATTAATCCGGCGGTAGCAACTAAATTATCAGTTAATGTTGATTTACCATGATCAATGTGTGCTATTATAGCTAAATTTCTAATATTTTTTGTGTTTGCCATTAATTTTGATGCAAGTTCTGCAACTATTTCTTTTCTTCCCATTTTTTTCACCTAAATTGTTTTTTGTTTTTCACCTTTGTGTTTCTATTTATATAAAAATAAATTTTTGCCCTATTGCCCATTAGTTACTTTTTTGTTTCTGTTTAGTGTTTTTAATTTACTTAAAAACCATTAAAAATAGACAACATACTAATATATATTATTGTAAAGAATAGTTTATATATATTACTTTTTATTTAATTTTTTCTTAGAAATACCATACTTTATTTTCTTATTTGGTGTTGGGCTTTTTAGTAATCTTTTTTGCTTTTCTGGAATTTTTAAATAATTGTCTTTAGTAGAAACTTTCCTTTTAAGCTCTTTTTCTGTTACTTTTCTGGCAATACCAGCAACGCCACCACCACGTTTTGCAATTGTTTTTGTTTTTGGAAAATTATCTGGACCTTCTTTAACTGTTAATTCCTTAGTAACAGATTCTTTCAACAGTGTAAAAATTAGTTCTAGATCATTCATATGATCTCTAAGATTTTCTTTTTTTAGACCCTTAAATTTTTTGTATTCTTTTGGAGTCATCTCAAATGTGGCTTTTGATATTTCAGCTGTTAATATTACAAAATCTTTATCTCCTTTCATTCCTCTTTTTTGCCATTCAAAAGTTAATTCGTCTCTAATTGCAATACCCCTTATTCTTTTGTCTATCCAAGCATCAGAATATCCTTTTTGTTTATAGATCTCAATTATTCTTTTCTGAGCAAGTTCTGGATTTTCAATCTCTTGCATTCTTTGATAACCAACTTTTGCAAGCCATAATTTAAATGGTTCTACTTTTGGAGAAGGTATGGACTGAATAATTCTAAATAATCCTTCTGTATTTGCACAATTCATATTTTGTGGTCCACCAATTGTTTTAACAGAAAGGGTGTGTACAATTTGTACCCTTAGAAAGAAATTCATCTCTTTGCTTCATTTTATTTATATATTGTTTAACATCTAAAGAATCAATAAGTATAAAAACAACATCTTCTAAAACAAACCACCATTTATCATTATGCCAGATTCTTCTTATTTTTTTATTTTCAAAAATTGCTATTGAATTATTTTGCATAAATTATCCCTAACATATATACCTTAGAATTAATAGTTTAAAAGGCTTTCTGGGGGTGTTGTCCTGTGGAAAATAAAAAATAAAAATATAAAATTAATTTTAAATTTTAGAATTTAAAATATCATTAAACTTTTTAGTAACATCAAACCTTTCTTTTCTAAAAACAAGAGCAATTCTTGCATTTGAATAACATTTTTATTAACATAATAAATTTTATTAAAATCACTTTTTATTTAAATCAAATTTATCCAAACCACAAAAAAACATAGCTAGTTCTATTGAAGATTTAATTTCAAAAAAAAATAACATCAAAATTATATCTAAAATAAGTAGAATAATTTTTGGGTTTTTTGATTAGATAGTTATTTATTTCTTGGTTTATAGTTAATAATAATTTTATCTTTTTTCTCATGTGATTAATAATTTTATCTTTATCATTGGTTTTTAATTTTTTTGAATAAAAAGAGACAATTCTAAAAGCTGAATTTTGATTATGTTCTTCATTAATTATAATATCTAATACTTCTTTATCAATAATTTTTCTATTTATTAATATTTTTTGTAAAGCACTAATATAATTTCTTTTTGGAATACCTGTTTTAACCCTTACAGATCTTTCAATAGAAAAAAGATCACGCATTTTAGAAGATAATCGTATTGACTTTTCTGTCAGTCTTTTTATTGTCAGAGAAGTTGTCGTTAACTTCCGTTTTTGGCTTTTTATTCCTACAGGCATAGGTATAAAAATCATTTTTGAAAAAACATAAAATTATTAAATTTCTTTGAAAAAACTAATATTATTCATATATAGTTTTTAAAACATTTAATTTAAAAATAGTAGCGAATATAAAAAATAAGAAATAGAAAAAATAAGATAAATAATAAATTTATCTTGAACCTTGAGCAATTCTTTCAATTTCATCTTTTCTTTTTACAGCAAAGCTTTTTTGATCATTCTTTGAAGCGTCTATGATCTCTTCTGCTAATGCAATATGTGGCTCTTTTTTTGTTTTAAAAGTGTTCTTAAAACAAGCAAGAGCAATATTCTTTAAAGATTCATCAAGTCTTTTGATTGGAGCAAGATCTACTGATTGAGTATAAGTAATATCTCCTTTCTGTAACTTGGTAATGTCTTCTCTTGGTGCTGAGTTTTCTATTGCTTGTACAAATATCTGAACAGGATTTTCTTTTGTTACAGCATGAATGTGATCAAAAGCCATTTCTACACTTTTAATGGATTGATCCTTTTTTCCACAACCGTTTCTGTTTCTTATATATTTACCAGAAAGTTTCTTTTTTCCTTGTCCAGATCTCATCATCTTATTTGCAAGTCTTTCAATAACATTAATCTTTGTTTTTCTGTTTGCTAAATTATTTGTTGATCCAAAAGAGTTTGGAACAATTCTATCATTAAGATTAATATATTTTGAAAGCCCTAAATCTTTATGGTTTATTGCATTTGTTTCCCATTTATTAAATAATTTCATATTTTACACCTTTATAATTTTTACTTTAAAGAAAACCATGTATTCTTTAAAAAAAGATCTACCTTTTAGATTTCTCTTTTTTACCTTTTCTAAGCATTTCTAAAGATTGTCCATTTACTTTTACAACCTTATATCTTACACCCCAAAGATCACCAATAGCTCCACCTTTTCTTCCACCAAGTCCTTCTACAGTTACTTGATCGTGAGCATCAATAAATTTGATTGCTTTATCTTTTGGAGCAAATGCTGTTAATTCTTTACCATTTTTAATTAACTGAACTCTAACACATTTTCTAATACCAGAGTTTGGCTGTCTTGCTGTTACACCTTTTTTATCAAGAACAATTCCTTTTGCTTGTGGTGCTCCTTTTAACAAACCTTTTTTAGTTCTTACTTTTATTTTTCTTTTTTCTCTTGGATCTTTTTTGGTCCATTTTTTTCTATCCTTTATTAATTTTCTTGCTGAAAATTCTCCATTTGCCATAATTTTTCACCTTAAATTTTATTGTTCATTTCTTTTTTATTTTTATTATATCTTTAAAAAATTTATCCTCAGTAATTGGCACTTCCTTATCTTCTACAATTTCATCAGCTGCTTTTGCTTTCTTTGTGTGTTCTATTTTTGTTGCTTTTGCTTTTTTCTTAATCTCTTTTTCTTCTTTTTTTACTCTTTTTGCAATTACTTTTTTATTTTCTTTAGTATCACTATCTTTAGCTTCAATTACTTCCACTATTGAAGACTTTCCAAAATCAACTACTGCAACAATAGCCACACTAAAAGGTTTTGCACAAACAGATCCTAATTCTAATGAATTTTCTGGATATTCTATTGCTTTTATATCTAACAATTTAGCATAATATAGAAATTCCTGTTTTTTTTTCTTATCAATAGTATTTGATAAAACCAATAATTTAGGATCTCCTACAAAACACTCTTTTTTTATTGTATTTGTACCATAGATTAATTTTCCTGTATCTATAACATTTCTTAACTCTTGATTAAATTTATTCCAATCAACCATAAAAAATCACATTTTTTCCTTTGTTTTTTATTTTTTGCTTGTCTGCTTTGTTAATTTTTTAACTATTAATATATAATATATAAACAAAATAATTTAAAAAGAAATCAAATTACTAAAAAAACTTATGCTGACTCCTTTTCTTTTATTTTGATCATCTTTTTTAGACCTTTTGAGTCTAAAGTTAGTCTTACAAGTCCAGTTCCTGCAAAAATTGGTTGTCCAACAATTATATTTTCTGTTATTCCCACAAGATTTTCTATATCTCCATTAAAAGAAGCATCAATTATATGTTTTATTGTTTCTTCAAATGCAGCTCTTGCAAATGGACTTTTCTTTTTTCCAGTAATTCCTGTTCTTACAACTCCTCTAACATTAGCATTTACTGTCATAATATCTGCTAATATATAAATATGTCTTAAACTAATGTTAATTCCATTAGTAAAAAAAGTATAACTTAGTTCTCTTACAATAGACTCTCTTGCAGCCTCAACACCAAAAAGTTTATAGATCTCAAATATATCATTTGTGGTTGTTTTACAAGAATCAATTCCTTCTGTTTTTAAAATTTCTTTAAGATTAGAGCCTTTTGTTTTTATTATATACTCTTCTCCTTCTTTAAATAAAACTGCTTTTTCTATACCTTTAACACCATATAAAGGTATCTTATTCCAAGTAAGTATTGTTTTTCTAATTGTATATAATTGAGTATTATCATCAAAATGGAAATTTATCTGTTGTTTATTTGATGCAAATCTCTTAGAGGCATAGGTGTCTTCTATTTTTGAATAAATTAATTCCATAAGCTCTTCTGCATCATAATTTATTAACTGCATCTTTTCTTCATCAAGTTTAAAAGAGACCGTTCTATCTGTAAAGTTCTCACTAAAAACACCTACATCTTTTATCTTAACATCTAGTAAAGAGTTACAGAATTTTTCAAAATCTTTTTCTTTTTTCCCTTTAAAATATTCTTTATCTAAATATATAACCATAGATGGATATTTAGCACTAGATCTACCATCCACAATTTCAATTACTCTTTGTATTCCCTGACCAACAGATACTTCCAAAGATCCAGCATAGTGTTTAGTTCTTAATGTTAGCTGAGTTCCTGGTTCTCCTATAGATTGAGCTGCTATTAGACCAACAGCATCTCCAGGGACAACTAATCCTTTATTATACTTTGTAGTAACCAGTTCTAAAAGTTTCTTTCTTTTATCAGCACTAAACTTTTTAGAGTCTGCATATTTATTAATTTTATCAATTATTGCTTGTGGTAAATCTTTCATTTTTCACACCTTTTTTTCATAAATATTTCATTCATTAAAGAAGTTTATATTTTTTCCTAAGTAAGCCTTGTCAGGAGATAAACCATCATCACCATAAACAAACTGAACAATTTGTCTATCTGCAGACATAACTTTTAAATCCTGATCAACTACTAAATCTTTCATAGCATTTGAAAGTCTTCTATAAAGATAACCTGAAACTTTTGTAGCAACACCAGTATCAATTTCACCTTGTCTACCACCCATAGCGTGACAAAAATATTCTTTTGGATTCATTCCTTCAAAGAAGCTTGTTTGAACAAATCCATAGTCAACCAACTGATTTGTACCTTTTGGACTTAAGCTTAATAATCTTCCAGAAAATCCGTTTTTTGGTCTTCCTTTTCTTACTGTTACTTGTCCCCAAAGTCCAAGCATATTTGCAACATTTAATACTCTTCCTCTAGCTCCACCAACACTTGCAAGCATAACAGTGTTATTGTTTGCTTGTTTATTTTCTCCAAGAACATCATTTAATTTTAGATCAAAAATCTTATCTGAAATTTCATCTTTCATATTAGCAGTTATTCTTATGGTTTCTGCTTCAAATGTTTCTTTAAGATCTTTTCCAGAAATTAATTTTAATGTTTTTTCTTCAAACTGTTTTATTAGTTTATTGGATTCTGTAATTGTTGATCTTATTTTTGATCTTATCTCTTTTTTAAGTTCTTCTGGTGCCTTGTACTCATCAAGAGCAACAGTTAATCCTCTTTTGTTTAAATTATAGAAGACTAGTTTTCCTAATTTATAATAAAAATCAACTAAGGCTTCAGAACCATAGTGTCTATAAATAATTTCTATTAAGTTTTTATGTTTACTCATCTTATCATCTAAAACACCTGACACTAATTTGCCTTTTTCTATTTTTAGATAACAATCATAAGGACACTTTTCTTTCTTACATATTTTACAGCCTTTTGATTTTGATATTGTTTGACAAAGTTTGTTTGTATATTCTAGATTTAGATCTTTTGGAAGTATTTGACTAAAAATCAGTTTACCAGAATATCTTCCTCTACCTCTATCTGCTGTTGGTAATTCTGTTATTCCTACTGAATATAGTAACTCCATAGCTTCTTTTTTATTAAACTCAGTAGAATTTCTTGTAAGAAGATATGATCCTGATACTAGATCGTGATCTGGAACAATAGTTGGATCTCCATGTCTTACACTTATTACATGTTTTTCCACACCCATTAATTCTTTTACCTCAGTATAAGCATCCTCACTTTGTGGAACATGAAGATTCATATCATCCCCATCAAAATCCGCATTATATGGAGGACAAGAAATTGGATTTAGCTTAAATGTTCTCCCTGGTAAAACTTTTACATAATGACCCATCATTGATGTTCTATGAAGTGTTGGTTGTCTATTAAAGATAACAACATCTCCATTTTGTAATTTTCTTTTAATGGTCATTCCTTCTTCTAATTGTGTAACTATTTCTTCTTTATTTTCTTCTGTAACTATTTTTCGCAGACCTTTTTCTGTTATTATGTAATTTACTTTTCCTTTTAGAATATATTCTTTAATTTTATCCATATTCCAACTAGTTATTTTTTCTGGAATTGTTAATGTTTCTGCAATAAATTCAGGAACACCAAGTTCATTAATTTTAATATCTGTTGATGGAGTAATAGTTGAACGGGCAGAAGCATTTACTCTTTTTCCTATTAGATTAAATCTAAATCTTCCTTTTTTTCCTTTTAGTCTTTGAGCAATTGTTTTTAGTGGTCTTCCTGATCTTTGCTTTGCTGGAGGAACTCCTGCTGTATTATTATCAATATATGTTGTAATATTATATTGTAACAAATCCCATAAATCTTCAATAATTATTTGTGGAGCCCCAGCATTTATGTTTTCTTGTAGTCTTATATTTATTCTAACAATATCTAATAACTTATAAGTTAAATCATCCTCTGAAGTAATTACATTTTCTAAAGACAAAGAAGGTCTTATAGATACTGGAGAAATAGGCAATACAGATAAAATAAACCATTGAGGTTTTATTCTTTCAGAATATCCAAACAAAAACAAATCGTCTTCTGGAATTTTTACTAACCAATCAAGTATTTCAGAAGGATAAATTCTTTCTTGATCTTTAAAAATATTTGTTGGCTTATCTAAGGTTATTTTAGACGTCTTGTCACCACAATGAGGACACTCTTTTTGATTTTTAACAATATTTAATATTTCTTTTACTGCTTTTTCTGTATTTCCTGCATGAGCCATAACTTCATTTATTCTGTCATCAGGAACTAAAATCCTTCCACAATTATGACAGGTTCCTGCTAAAACTTGATAAAGCTTATCACCAAATTTTGGATGAATCACAGGTCTTATAAGCTCTAAAGATCCAAAATGACCTGGGCAATTTTTCATAGTCTGCCCACAGGTTTTACATCTAAGCCCTGGGGAGATTACTCCTAAATGTGCATCCATAAGTCCTCTCTCTATAGGATATCCATCTTTATCATAGGTTTCTGCTCTTGTTATTTCAACAACAGAAAGCTTTCTAATCATATCTGGACTTAAAACTCCAAATTCAATATTTTTTATTTTCTTTGATGATGTCATATTATTTCAGCCTTTTTTAATCTTTTTTATAAAATTTAAGGTTAGTAAAAACCTAGTCAATCTTATCTCCAATATTTATTTTTGGATAAACGCCCATTGCTTTAAGCTCATCTAACAATAACTTAAAACCGTAGCTTATCTTTATTGGATATACATTGCTTCCACCACAAACTTTACAATACTTTTTGTTTGTGATCTTATCATCTACTGCTGGAAGTCCACAATCTTCACAAAACAAAACTTCCATTTCATCAGCATCGTCCATTAGTTTCTCTTGAAGAGTCATTGCAGCCCCATGAGCAACCAATGCTTCGCCTTCCATTTCACCAAATCTGATTCCGCCACCTTTTTGTTTTCCTTCTGTTGGTTGTCTTGTTAATAATTGCACTGGACCTTTATCTCTTGCTTGTATTCTATTAACAACAATGTGACTTAACAATCTTTCATAAGATAATGGACCTACAAAAATAGGCATTTCTATTTTTTCTCCAGTTTGACCATCATAAAATACTTCTTTTCCATCTGGTCTAAACCCATATTCTTTTAATATCTTAAAAATATTTTCTTTATCATTATAAAAAGCAGTTCCATCTATTGATTCTCCACTTAAAGAAACAGCTTTTCCACCAATAGTCTCAAAAAGATGACCCAGAGTCATTCTTGATGGAATGGAGTGTGGACTTAAAATAACATCTGGTTTTACACCATTAGAAGTAAAAGGCAAATCCTCTTCTCTTACCACAGCACCAACAACACCTTTCTGTGCATGATTTGAGGTAAATTTATCTCCAACTTGTGGTTCTAAATATGTTCTTACTTTTACTTTACTTAATTTTGTTCCATCTACAGTCTCACTAATCAAAACTTTGTCCACAAAACCGTTTAAATGTTTTCTTGAACAAACAGAAGTATCTCTTCTCTCTTCAGTAACAACTCCAAACTCTGAAACTTCTTCTACAAATCTTGGAGGGGAAGTCATTCCAATAACTACACCGCCTTCACTAACATAGCTCTCTACATTAGCAAGACCATCTTCTCCTAAATTTAGATAAGCATTTTCTCCTCTATATCCTGATGCTTCTTCATTTGGCACAATAAATTTATCTGTTTGACCAGAAGGATATCTAGTTTCAATAGCAGAATATGATCTATAATAGGAAGATCTTCCAAAAGCTCTATCCACAGAGGCTTTATTTAAAACAAAAGCATCTGTCATATTAAAACCCTTAAATGGCATAATAGCAACAATAGCATTTTGAATCATTGGTCTTTTTTCAAGATCTAAAAGTTTTTCTGTTCTTGTTGATACTAGTGGTTTTTGAGGATAATATAAAACATGCATCTCTGTATCAAATCTTAAATTATAATTTGCTGAAGGAATTCCAATTGCTTGTTTAAATAATTTAGCACCATGGATTGCTTTACCAGCCATGTTGTGTTCAACAAAAGGGACCATAGATGTTATAATACTAAATATACCAGTACTAGATATTTCTAAATGAGTATGATCTTCAGTTAATTCTTCTTCATTTAGTGCGACATAGGCATTTTCTTCTTCCTCAGCATCTAAAAATTCAATAATTCCTTTATTTATTAGATCATCCCAAGAAAGTTTCTTTTTTTTTATTTCTTCTAATATCTCAGTAGTTAATTTTGAAACTCCTTTTTCTACAACTATTACAGGCCTTTGTACTCTTCCAGCATCTGTATTAATATAAACCTCTTTTGTGAGATCATTAAAATAGATATTAATCTGAGGATTAATTTGACCACTTCTTCTTTTTTTAATAAGATCTGCTCTTAACTTTTCTGGATCTTCATGAAATCCAACAAGCCCACCATTAACATAAATTTTTGCTTTTATTGTGTTTTTTGCCATTTTTTCACTTCTTTAAAATTTTATATTGTTACAGATTCTTTCAACACATTATTAATATGAGTAGTATCTGTGTCAGTTGTAATTTTAGCCATTAAAGCTAGATTTTTAGTTAGCCCACAATGAGGACCATCAGGTGTTTCAATAGGACAAAGTCTACCCCAATGTGTTCCATGAACATCTCTTGCTTCATATAGTTCTCTAGAGGAATCTAAAGTGGATTTTACTTTTCTTAAATCTGTTACTGGTGCAATAAAGTTATCTCTAGAAATATATTTGGTTACACCTGTTAATTGTCCAATCCAGTTACCAGTACTTACAGAAAACATTATTTTTTCAGTAATAGCATCTGGTCTAATTACTGTATTAATATTTAATTTTCTATGTCTTGATATTGTTCTATCTATTTGGAACTTTAGATCTTTAGTAAAATTCTTAAATGCAAATCTAAATAAGTGTTCCATTAATTTACCAGAAAGCTCTAATCTTTTGTTTGCATAGTGATCTTTATCTGCTTGCTCTCTTAGGTTATATGCTTTTTCAATAACTTTAGTAGACATTGCAACTAAATAATAAGCTTTTGTTGGTCTATCTTGGCTATCTTGGCCAATATGTGGTAATAAAAAAGAGTCTATTACTTCTCTTGCTCTCCTTAGTCTATATGATCTTGTTTGACTAGGTGCAACAGCTCTTCCTATTTTATCTAGTGCTTCTTCTTCTGGAAGACATTCTATTTTGTCTAGATTTAATAAGACTTCATTTTGAATAATTTGCTCTTTAGAAAACTCTTCTAAAATTTGATTTTTCTTTAAACCTAATGCATTAAGCAATTCTACAACTGCTAGTTTTTTAGGAGAGGATGGAAAAACTATAGAAAGAATTCCGTCTTGTGCTCTAGATATTTTTACTTTGCCTTTAAAAGCTCCTTTTACCGAAATTACTTGTGCAGTAACCACTTCTTCAGAATCATTTAACAAAATTCTATCTAAGGCTAATACTTCTTGAGTAATTAGCGCTTTTTCTGAACCATTAACTATTAAGTAACCGCCTCTATCCATAGGATCTTCTCCACACTCTATTAACTCTTGAGGAGTTAATCCATAAATATTACATTTTTTTGATTTTACTAAAATTGGAAGTTCTCCAACATATGCTCTTTTTTCGTCTTGCAAAACTCCTTTTCTATATAACTTAATATCTAAAAAAAGAGATCCTGAATAAGTTAAGTTTCTTAGTCTAGCATCCATTGGCATAAGCTTTGGATTTGCTGTTCTATCTGCTTCAGATATTTGTGGATTTGTTATTTCTATATTTGATAATGTTACATCAACATTATTACTTGAATTTAAAAATCCATTTTCTTCAACAATCTCAGGTATTTTTTCTTCTAAGAATTGATTATAAGAATTAATCTGTTGTTGAACAGGACTAAATTTTTCAAAATAGGATTCTACTACGGACCATTTATCTATTGTTTTCATAAATCAAACTCTCTTTTTTATTATTTTTTAATCAGCACTTACAACTACTCTATAATATACAGTATCTCCAATTTGGGGGTTTTTTCTAGTTATTCTAATAACATCTCCTGGTTTAATCTCTAAATGGCAAATACCAGGATCAGACACAAATATTTTTGGCAGACTTTCTGAAGTAACTCCTACTTCAATAAGTTTATCAATTTCTTCTGAAGTTAGCAATTCGTGTTTTGG
Organism: uncultured archaeon; assembly: GCA_964586355.1. Lineage (GTDB taxonomy): Archaea > Iainarchaeota > Iainarchaeia > Iainarchaeales > CSSED10-239 > JAKQTP01. The sequence continues at coordinate 2,885 of CAZPGO010000019.1, read as the reverse complement.
CACATAGCAATGAGTAATTTCTTCTTTAATTTTTCTTACTCTTTTACCTGTTTTCCTTTTTTTTCGCCCTCTTTTTTTTGGTTGATCTTCTGACTCTTCTATAGAATCAAATTCTGTTGGTTCTTCATCATCAACATCTTCTTTTATTTTTATTTCTAAATCATTATCAACCATTTCAAAGTCAGATTCTTTTTTTCCCAAATTTAACACCATTTTTTTTGTTCTAATAATTAATATTATAATTTTTAATAAGATGAGAAATTAATTCCCCTAATTAATTAAGATCAAATCCCTTTTAAATTTAAAACTCGCTTTATTACTTATATTATCTATAGAGAATCTAAGAAACAAATTGTTATTTAAATTAAAGAAAATCTTTTTTTTGGAAAAAACAGATAAAGATACTAAAGACATCTTTTGTCTTATAGGTACAGATAAATAAGAAATAAATAGGAGCATATAATATATTATCACAGAAAGATTTATAAAAGGATATGGGTACTTCCTGTATTGTTATTTTCTTAAAAACTTCTTTTTTTTAATAGTTTTTGAAAGATTTTTTCTGGTTTTTGAAAGATTTTTATCTATTTTTTTTCTTGTTGTTAATATTTTTCGGTCTATATTAGTTCTAGTTTTTGAAATATAATTAATTAATCTATTCATTCCAAAAATTACTGGGGCTTGCAAAACAATACCTCTTGCAAGACTAATACTTTTTCTATCTTTTACAAAGTCTTGATCTTTTAGATTTGCAAAGTATATTACTGTAAAAGTTCTTAGACAAAAAGAAATATAAAAAATTAACAACAATCCATAGGCCTGAATTCCTCTATACCAAAAAAAGTTATTAGAAGAAATTACACCTCCAATTAAACTACCTATAAGAACAGCAACTGATTGAAAGATTACAAAAAAAGATATGTGGTGAATAAAATCGGACCTGATCTGTTGATAAAAATAACCATATATTGAAATAGTAAAACCAGCAAGAACCACTCCATCAAAAAAACCTAATAAAGATAAAGCTAAAATGTTTTTGCCAAGAAGTATTACAGCTAATGGGTATATTGGTAAGAAAATAACTGTTGCTTTCAAAACTTTAGTGGTTCCAAATATATCCGAAATACTACCCCAATAATAAAAACTAAAAACAAGACCTAAAATTGAGGATATCTCTATTAGTATATAGTTAGTGTAACTTAAATTTAGTATTTCTAAAAAATAGTATCTATAATAGGGGCTTGCAATATTAATGCTTAAATAAAGTGCTGAGACTACCAATAAAAAGTATAAAAACTTTTTGTTCTTTAAAACTAGTTTTTTAAAAACACTAAAAACTGGTTTTGTCATTTTTTTTGTTTCTGTTATTATTTCTTTTCTGCTTTCGGTTTTACTCATTTTGCTCAAATATATAGCACTTGCAAATCTAAAAAAACCAACAAAAATAAACAACAGAGTAAAAGCAAAGGTTGTATTTTTATCTATAAAAAAATCTAAATAAAAACCAGCTAGCAAAAGAGGCACTATAGAAATAATATTCATTATTGTTTGCTTTCTTGCTACAAAGGTTACAATTTTATTTTTTGCAAATATCTTTCCTATCCAGTCTCTATATACTGGTAAAGGGGCATATTCCATTATTTGTATTAGGGCATATAAAAAAATAACTAACCAAATAATAAAAGTATTATTAAATAAATAACCAGCAAAAGCTAAAGGCAACCAAAAAAAGGCTTGCAGTATAGCAAAGAGCACAACCATCTGCTTTTTTGAATTAAAGTATTTTAATAAACTATATGAAAACAGACCAAAAAAAGAAGCAATCACAATAGGTAGTGTTTGCAATAACCCGATTTGTAAACTTGTTGCTCCAAAATGTAATAAATATGGAATTAAAAAAACTATACTAATATAGTACATAATAGCCCAAAAAACACCATCCAAAAGAAAAAAAGTATAATCTTTTTTTTGCTGTCTTGGGCTTTGCTTAAATTTCGCCATATTTTTTCTTTTTTATTAATTTTTTTTTGAATCTGTTTTTGTGTTTGTCTATACTTATATTAGAAATATATGTTTTTAATTCTATTTAAAAAAAGAAATGTGCTCGAAGCGGGATTCGGACCCGCGTTATCAGAGTGAGAGTCTGATGTGATTGACCGGGCTACACTATCCGAGCAATTATATATATTATTATTTAAAAAAACAATTATAAACAGATTGTAATTTAAAAATATTCAAGAAACAACTAAAATTTATTGACCCACAAACCCACCTGGAGGAGGCACAGGAACGCCCCCAGAACCTATTGGAGATATAAACCAACCAAAAATTATTTGACTATCAGCATAACCGTCTTTTACAGCAAATCCATTAATAGTTGTATTTGTGTCTGGAGATAGTGTAATAGCACTAGAATAAACTAAACTATCTCTAGTTGGTTGACTTCCATCTATTGTATAATAGATTATTGCATCAAGTGTTGAACAAAATAATTGTACACTTATTGTTTCATAAATTGTATTTTCATCGGGAGCAAATGTTGGTGTTGCAACTTGTTCTAAGACAGCCTCTGGTTCTTCTTCTGTTTCATCATATGGATAAGGATTTGTTATATTCTTAACTAGAATATACTTATTATCATCAGTTTCAAGAACAACAGTAAACTTTCTTGAAGAAATGTGTTGATTGTTAAAGAGATCTAATTTTAAAAAATTAATTCCTTGCTTTAAAGGGTATGGTGAAGTTAATGTAATTTCATCAGTTTCATTATTATCATAAAAAATCTTATACTTATTAATCACAATATCTTTAGTGCCAATATTTGCAGGAGGAGAATAATTAAATTGCATTAGACCATTAGAAAAGGTTTTAGGATAAATATAATG
>CAZPGO010000018.1:0-16100 GCA_964586355.1 uncultured archaeon | reverse complement strand
TTTGATCTTAATCTAACCTCAAATTACAAAGAAGGAACAGAAATTACTGAAATAGAAATTAAAAAAAAACAAGGTGCTTCGTTTGTGCTAACTAATGATTGTTTTGGAGAAATTTTAATTCTTGTCTCTATTGGTAGTTTTGGAATTAACTTAGATCCTATGATATCTGAATATAATTTAATACTTCCAGAAATTAGTTGTAGAGCTAAAGGAGAATATCAAATAAGATATTCTGGTAAAAAAGATGGTGTTGTTTCTTGGAGTTCACCAGTTAACATTTATATAAGTGATGCTTTTGCATATTCTTCAGGTTTAGTAAGATCACCAGGAGAAGAGTTTACAATTTTTATTTATTCTTATGAAACTATTCTCGAAAATTCTTCTTATGGGATTAAAAATTTAAGTATTCAAAAGGAGACTAGTCCTAACTATTATGAATCCACAGAAGAGTGTTATTCTGATCAAGGTACTTCAAGTGGTTCTGGGTTTTATGAGGAATTAGGTAGTACCAGTGAAGTTAAGGATTTTTATAGTTTTGAAAATTCTGTAATATGTAATTCTCCAGGAAATTATAAGTTTGTTTATTATATTGAGGATCCTTTTTCAACTAAAAGATATTTAGAACCTCTTTATATTGAAGTTAAAGAATAATAAAAATTTAATTGTGATTATGGATGGTAAAAAAAGGACAAATATCAATAGAAATAATTATTTTGTTAGGAATAGTTATTCTTGGGGCTGTTTTAGTTTCAATATTTTTAATACAAAATTCAACAAAATCTAGAAATAGAATAGTGATTGAAGAAGATTTAAATCAAGCAGATGTTTTTAATGAAATAAATAGTTCTGATAAAACTTCTGGAACTATAGGCTTAATTTTAAATAATAAAATATCAAAATCTTTTGTGGTTTTTAAGAATAATAGATCTTTTATTAAAGGTCTTTTTTTAAAATAGTTTTAATTTATTGAACTTTTTTTTAAACTATTAATAAAAAACAGAAATAAGATAAAAATTTATTTTTCTTTTTTATAAGCTTTTTTTAAACAGAAAATACCCTTTTATATTTATTTCTTATTTAAAATATATATACTAAAATATATATTTGATCAAATATGGGCTTTGGAGATAAACTAAGAGATGCATTAGATAAAGTAAAACATTCTATGCATGTAGACAAAGATCTAATAAAAGAAGTAATTAAGGAGATTCAAAGAGCTTTAATCTCCTCAGATGTAAATATACAACTAGTTCTAAATATCTCAAAAGAAATTGAAGAAAAAGCCTTTGTTGAAATACCTTCGGGAATAACAAGAAAAGAACATATTGTTAGATTATGTTATGAAACTCTTCTAAAATATATGGGTGGAGAAGTAAAAACTCTACTTCCTGAAAACCCAGAAACAATTCTTCTTTGTGGTTTGTTTGGTTCAGGAAAGACAACAACTGCAGCAAAACTTGCTAAGTTCTATAAGAAGAGAGGATTAAAGGTTGGTGTTATTTGTGCAGACACATATAGACCAGCAGCTTATGAACAATTAAAACAATTGTCTGAAATGGTTGATGTTGATTTTTATGGAAACACTAATGAAAAATCTGCAAGAAAGGTTACTAAAGAAGGACTTGAGGTTCATAAGAAAAACGGATGTAACTTAATTATTGTTGATTCAGCAGGAAGAAGTGCCTTAGATTCTGAGCTAGTAACAGAGATTAAGGAAATAAATGATGTGTTTACTCCTAAATTTTCATTCTTAGTAATCTCTGCAGATATTGGTCAAGCTGTTAAAGATCAAGCAACTGCTTTTAATACTGCTATTGGTGTTAACGGTGTTATTATTACAAAGCTTGATGGGTCTGCTAAAGGTGGTGGTGCGCTAACTGCCTGTTATATTACTAAATCTCCTGTTTATTTTATTGGAACTGGAGAAAAAGCAGATGATTTTGAAATCTTTGACTCCAATAGATATCTTTCAAGAGTTCTTGGGTTTGGAGATCTTGAAAGCTTAATGGAGAAGATTTCAGAAGTAACTCAAGAAGAAGAACTAGAAAAAATAAAAGATATTAATCCAGAAGAACTTTTGAAAGGAAATGTTACATTTGGAGTATTTAAACAACAGTTAGAATTTTCAAAAAAACTTGGTCCTTTTTCAAAGGTTTTAGGTTTTTTAGGTGTTGGAAATAAGATTTCGAATGATCAAATGAATGTTGGTCAAAAAAAGATGGATAAATATAAAGCAATTTTAGAATCTTTTACAAAAGAAGAACTTAAAAATGGTCCTGACTTTCTTACTCGTTCAAGAATGGACAGAATCTCAAAGGGTTCTGGAACAAGTTTAGAAGAAGTAAAAGAACTATCTTCGCATATTAAGAAAATGAAGAAAATGTTTAAAGGCATGGATACTAAGAAAATGGAAGGAATGGCAAAGCAATTCCAAGGTCAAAATGGTGAACTTGATCCAAATAGTTTAGATCTTTCTAAAATGGACATGAGTCAGTTTGCAAACATGAAAGGAATGAAGAAGCAGAAGTTAAAGTTTAGGTGATTTTTTACAAACTATCTTTTTTTTTTTAATTCTCTTTTTTTTTAATAATCACTTGAAAAACCAATATATATATATATATATCTTTCTTCTATTTATTTTATTATTTTATTAATAAGTAAAGAGAGAAAAGGCAATAAAAGAAAAAAAAGAAAAAAAAGAATAGAGGTCAATAAAAAATGAAATCAAAATTAAACTTTAGAAAAAAATCTGTTTCTCCATTGATTGCAGCAATTCTGTTAATCGTTGTTGCAGTCATTTTAGTGACTATTGTCTTAAATTGGGGAAAGATGTTTACAACTGATGCCTTAAATAAAACAACAGTTGCTGAACTTACTCAATCCGATGCAGAAGCTTTTATTTATCCAAAAGCCTTACAAGACGGAGTTCTTCAATTCAGTTATTCTCCTCAAAGTAATTTTGGAGAATTAGTAATAAGTAAATATAAGGTAATTTCCGATGCTGGAGAAAGTTCAGACACCAATCTTTCATCCCCTTACACCTTAAAGCAAGGAACAAATGTTATCTCCTTAACAGATTTTTCTAAGTTAGGGTTAACTACTAACACCAAAGTCACAATCATTTTACAGACAACAAGCAATCAATATATAGGTATAAAAAACATAACCAACAACTACACAGCGCCGATTGTTGATTTGCCATATGTGATGTTTGGGAATAGCAAGCTATACATTCAGCCAGATCAAAACACAACTACTATGAATTGGCAACAAGCAATGGATTATTGTGATAATTTAGATTCAAATGGTTACACAGATTGGTATCTTCCATCTGCTAGTCAGTTAATGATTATTTGGGAGGCATGTACTGCGCAAACTAAATCTAATGCTTGTATGAATGCAGCAATTTTAGCGACAAACAGTAACTTTGTCTCGTTAGTAAGTGACGATTATTGGTCAAGCACGGAGTCTGGGGCAGGTAGTGCCTACAGCATCGATATGAAGCCTGGGGCCATCAAGAGCACCGATAAGACCAATGGTGGACGAGTGCGTTGTGTCCGTGACCAGTAAGCAATGGTTTTTGACAAGCAAAGCTTGTCAAAGACAACAAGACAACCAGCGGTTGTCTTGTTTTGGGAGTCTGTAAAGTCACATCCCAGCGGGGTGTGACTTTTGTTGCAATTTTTTTGAAAAATGCAAAAGGTAACTGTGGTGTGATTAAGAATGGTTAATTATGAAAACCTCGCAATTTATAAGTCCTCTTTTGATTTGGCTGTGTATTTTGAAAAAATTGTTAAAAATTTTGATAAAGGTAATAAGTTTACAATAGGAACTGATCTAAAAAACAAATCCAGACAAATAGCAATGCAAGTAATAAGAGCAAATGTATCTAATAAAAAAATTGCAGATATTCAAGAATTGATAATTCTAATTGAAGAATTAAAATTAGTTGTAAGATTATGTCAAGAGATAAATGGTTTTCCTAATAAAAATTCACACGGGTATGTTTCAAAATTAATAACTAATCTTACCACTCAAGCCAACAATTGGCTATTATGCTCGCAAAAGCGAGAACAAACAGAGACGCCCGGAATTGTAAATGTGAAATAAAAAGCAGTTTTACAAGAGCGGTTATTCATGGTGATGAAAGACACCTAGATGGTAGTAAAGTAAATTTAATTAATTTCTACTTTTGTAATAAAAGATGAAATTTTTTAATAAAAGATCTTTCACAAAAGAACACGACGGAGTATGGGGCAGGTAATGCCTACAACATCAATATGAACAATGGAAACATCAACAACAACAATAAGACTAATGATAAACAAGTGCGTTGTGTCCGTGAACATGAGTTTACTTTTGAGGAGCTTTATAAAGCATATAAAGATTGTAGAAAAAATAAAAGAAATACAATTAATGCTTTAAAATTTGAAGTCAATCTGGAAAGTAATTTACAAGAGTTGGTAGTTTGTTTAAATAATAAAACATATATACCAGCTCGCTCTGTTTGTTTTTCCATAACTGATCCAAAACCAAGAGAGGTTTTTGCTGCTGATTTTAAAGATAGAGTTATTCATCATCTACTTTATAATTATTTAAATCCCACTTATGAAAAAATATTTATTTATGATAGTTATGCTTGTAGAAAAGATAAAGGAACTTTAAAAGCAGTAAAAAGAGCACAAACTTTCACTAGACAAATTACAAAAAACTCAAAAGAAAAAGCGTATTTTTTACAACTAGATATTCATAATTTTTTTATGAGTATTGATAAAAATATATTATTTAACATGTTAAGTAAAAAAATAAAAGATAAAAATTGGCTTTGGCTTACAAAAACTATAATCTTTCATAATCCAACAAACAACTATTTTCAAAAAGGATTAACTTGGAAAAAAGCAGGTGTTCCAGAACATAAAACTCTTTTTAATGTAAATGAGAATAAAGGGCTACCAATAGGCAATTTAACAAGTCAATTTTTTGCAAACGTTTATCTTAATAAATTAGATCAATACATTAAACATGAACTGAAAATTAAACACTATGTAAGATATGTTGATGATTTTATAATACTTTCAAAATCAAAAGAAGAACTTTTACTTTTGAAAAAAAAGATTGAGGAGTTTATAAAAGAGAAACTAGATCTTAAATTAAAACCAATAACTATTCTAAAACCAATAACATCAGGAATAAATTTTGTAGGTTACATAATTAAACCAAGCTATCTTTTACCAAGGAACAGAGTGGTGAATAACATTTTTAGAAAAGTAAATAAATTTAAGAAGAAAAGTCATTATTTTGTAAATAACATTCAGGTAATTGATTTTAAATTTACGTCTGCGTTTATAAGATCAATAAATAGTTATTTAGGTTATCTTAAATACACTAAAAGTGAAAAGTTAATTATAAAGCTAAAGCAGGATAATCCTTTCTTACTTAATTTTTTTATTTTTGAAAATAATAAAATAACAGATAAATATTCAAACAATATTACTGATTTTCAAAACCAGAGTCTATTTTTTAAGAACAATCAAGAAAATATAATTGTTTTATTAGATGTTGGTAGATATTTTAGAGTTCTAGGGGCTGATGCTTTTCTTTTAAATAAATGGTTTGGTTTTTCTTTAAATAAAACCCGAAATTATATTTTTGTTAATTTGTTTAAATCTATCTTCATGATTAATAAAATATTACTTACTGGGAAAAGAATTTTTATAACTGAGCAAATTAAAAATGCCAATTATTATCTTAGAAAAATAAATAAAATATATCAATTATCTTAAATTTTGATTTATAAAAAACAAACATCTTTTTAAATTTGTTTGTGGTTAATTATTTGTGAGTGCTATGATGTTTGATACAATTTTTATTATTAGAGTTATTGCATTATTGCTTGCAGTTGGTTTAGCGGCATATTATGATAATAAGACAGGATATATATTTGATTGGATAAGTCTTCCATTGATAGTGATTGGATTAATTATTAATCTTTTTACTTTCTATTGGCTGGATGTATTGTCAATTCTCTTAATAGCTCTAGCAATCTATGTCTTTGGCTACATCGCCTACTATTATGGAAAGATTGGTGGAGGGGATATTAAGTTGTTTCTTGGAATACATATGATCTTACCGTATCTAGGAGGACAACTATTTATCTTATGGGCAATTATTGCTTCTTCTCTTTTGTCAGTGTTGTTTGTTTCAGTAACTTATATAATTAAACTATATGGGAAAATAAAAATAACAAAAGAATTATTAGAAAAAAAGAAAGGAAAAATAATTCAATCACTCCTTTTCTTTGTTCTTTTCTTAGCATTGTGTTTCTATGCAGTAGCTAAAGAAGGATTACCTGAATACCTATACCTAACAATCCCACCAATGTTTTTTGGTTGTATTGTTATGGTTCTAGAAGATGAAGTTAAAGAGTTTATTTATTTAAGAAGAAAACCAATTTCAAAACTTGAAGAAGGAGACGTTTTAGCTATTGAGTTTTGTAATAAAGATTTATTAAAAGAAACAGGTCTAGAAAAAAGAGCAGTTCTAGAAATAGAAGATATTGAGAAGATTAAGAAATTAGGATATAAATCAATTCCCATCTATGATTATCTTCCAAGGTTTGGAATCTATATACTTCTAGGTGTTGTTTCTATTTTGATTTATAATATTTTTATAATTTAAGTGCTATTTAGTACTAAATATATATAAAAACTATACTTTTATTACCAAATAGTAATAATTTATAAACAATTCCTATCCTATATCTATTATATGCCAACAAAACTAGATGTTTTTTTAATAATTGCTTTATCAAAAAAAACAATAAAAGAGATAAGAGAAGAACTTCCGTCTGCTACTTATTTATCAATTTATAATAATCTAAATAAATTACAAGAAGAAAGCTTAGTTATAAATGATAACAACCATTATTCAATAAATAAACAAAAATCACAAGAGCTTTTCTCATTAGTTTATTTTTGTTTTAAAAATGGTTTAGACTATAATGTAATTGTTTCTAAAAATATAGCAAAATATCTTTCATCTGGTTATTCTAAAAAATATTTAGATATTACTTTGTTTAACAGTAAAACTATTAAAAAATATAACGATTATTTATCAAAAGCAGGAATGGTATTTATAGAATCAAAAAGGCCATTAAAAGCAAGAATAATTCCTTCTAATTTTACTGATTTATTAATTAAGTTTTTCTTAAATATAAATACTAAAACAAAATTAGATTATGATGATTTAGACATTGATACAAAGATAGAAAAAGAATATTCAAGATATAAAAAAAAACAAAAGATTTCTTTACCTGATCACATTAATTTTGTATATACAAGTTTATCTTTAGAAGGAATTACTTTAACTTTACCGCAAACAGAAAAGTTATTAAGAGAAAATATAACTCCTAATGTTCCTTTATATAAGGATATTCAACAAACTGAAAATTACAAAACTGCTTTAAATTTTCTTTTAACTAAAGATATTAATTTAGAAAATATATTAGCTTTTCATAAGATTGCAATGGCCTCATTAGATTACGGCGTAGGTAAAATTAGAGAACAAAATGTAATCATAAAAGGAAATCCTAATTTTAAAACAACAGATTGGAAAGAATTGTCTTTGTCTTTAGATAAGTTTAATAAAACATTATTAGAAGTAATGTCAAAAAAAGAAAAACCAAGTAAAATAATAGAACAAGCAGCATACTTGCATAATGAATTTCAAAGAATACATCCTTTTATTGATGGAAATAGCAGAACTTCAAGAGCTATCTTTTCTGTAATTCTAGTAAAGTTTGGTTTTCCGCTAGTTAATATCCCTGCAGGTTATTTTGATGTTTATATGAGACAAACAAAACTTTCTGAAAGAAGAAATGATTTTGAATTTACAAAGTTAATGAAGTTAATTGTTTTAAAGAATTTAGAAGATAGAAATAAAATTTAATGGAAAAGATTATGTTTAAAATTACAAATGAATCAAAACAGGCAAGATCTGGGATCTTTAAAACAAGTCACGGAAAAATAAAAACTCCTTTTTATATGCCAGTTGTTACTAAAGGTGCTGGCAAATTTTTAACTTTTAGATCTTTAGAAGATCTTAATACTCAGTGCTTTATTTCCAATGCCTATTTATTATATCTTAAACCAGGTCTTGAGACCATAAAAAGAGCAAAAGGCTATCATAACTTTATCAATTGGCAAAAACCAATTTTTACTGATAGTGGTGGTTTTCAATTATTGGATCCGGAGTTTTTAGTATCCTTAAATGATAAAGGAGTAAGATTTAGATCTCCTTTTTGTGGAACAGAACACTTTATTTCTCCAGAAAAATTAATGGATAATCAAAATATTATAGGTTCAGATGTTGCTATGGTTCTAGACCATGTTTTAGGACCAGATCACTCAAAAAAAGAGTTTGAAGATGCTACAAAAAGAACTATTGATTGGGCAAAAAGATGTTTAGATTCTCATAAAAACAAAAAGCAAAAAGTTTTTGGAATTGTTCAAGGTGGTGTTTATAAAGATCTAAGAAAAGAATGTGCTCTTGCTATTAACAATATGGGTTTTGATGGCTTGGCTATTGGTGGTCTTGCTATTGGTGAGAGTAAGAATAATATGTATAAAGCTATTGATTATTCTTTAGAACATTTAGATAAAAACAAAATAAAGTATTTGATGGGTGTTGGTTCACCTCAAGATATGATCATTTCAATAGAAAAAGGAGTAGATTGTTTTGATTCTATCTATCCAACTAAGATGGCAAGACATGGTGTTATATTTACTAGAAAGGGTTTTTTAAAGATAGGTAAGAGCTATAATGCACACATATTTAAGCCAATAGAAGAGGATTGTGATTGTTATGCTTGTAAACACCACACAATAGCTTACTTGCATCACTTATATAGATTAAATGAAGCAGCTGCAAAGATTCTTTTATCAGAACATAATGTAAGATTTCTTCATAGATTAATGGAAGATTCTAGAAAGCATATAGAAAATGGTACTTTTAATAAGTTTAAGGCTGATTTTCTTAAAAACTATAAAATCTAATGATTTATAAATATTTTTAATTAAATATACATATTAGTTTAATGGTGAAAACAACTTTGAAAAAAGAAAAAAAAATTAGAAATAAAAAAGATGTTAATACAAGATCTCCATCAAAAAAATCTTTAAAGAAAACAGCAACAAAAAAAGAGGCTTTTAAAAGATCTGTTAATAAAAAGATAAAAGATCCTTTTATGCATAGACCAATTAAACTAAAAAAAATGATTAAAAAAATAACACCACAAATAATAATACCAAAAAAATCATTTTTAGAAAAAAAGTTTGTGAAAAATATTTCTAGCTTTTTTGCTATATTATCAGCTATATTTTTTTTAATTTTAATGTTTGTGGAAAAAACAGCAAGTTATAGTAATTTCTTTTTATTCTCTTTGATCTTGTTGTGGTATATAGTTTATGATCCTTTTGCTAAGAAGGCAAACAATTTATCTTATTTTTTAACTTTCTTAACTACTTGTATAATTATACTTTTCTTTGTGGTTTGCTTAATTATTATAAGAGAGTTTGTAGAATACTCTCTTATAAGCTTTGTAACTGTTTCAGGACTTTATGCTTTTTTGATTCTTGGATTTTATATTGCTTCTCTTTTATCAAAGCTTACAAAAACAAAGTATCTTTCTTTTAAGCAGGTTACATTTCTAAGTGCTTTTATTACTATTATTTTTTTAGTAGTATTATCTTTTTCTACTTTTTTTGTATTATAGTTCTTTATTTTCTTTAAAACTATAATATCCTTCTTTAGCAAATATCATATGATCTATTAATTGAAGATCTATAAGGTCACATGCTTTTTTTAGTTTGTCAGTTGCTATTTTATCATATGTAGATGGTATTGTTACTCCTGATGGGTGGTTGTGAGATATTATTATCCCATTAGCACACTCTCTTATTGCAAAATTAATAATCTCTTTTGTTGAAAAGAGTGTTTGATCGTCTGTGCCTATAGATATAATTTTTTTAGAAATTATCTCGTTTTTTAAATTTAAACAGGTTACTATTAATTTTTCTTTAGGGTAATTAAGATATTCACTATTTAAATAATTATAAACATCTCTGGGGCTAAAAACTTTTGTGGAAAGATTAGATCTGTAACAAGTAATTCTTTTAGATATTTCAAAAAGTGCTTTTATCTGTGCTGCTTTGGTTTTTCCAATACCTTTTATTTCTTCTAATTCGTTTATGGTTACTTGAGATAATTTTTCTAAATTAAACTTACTTAGTATTATATTTGCTAGGGATAAAACATTATTTTCTTTTGTTCCTGTTTTTATGATTATTGCTAGTAGTTCAGAGGTGGAAAGTGTTTCTGGTCCATAATAAATTAATCTTTCAAGTGGTCTATTATCTGGACAATATTCTTTTAGTTTCATTTTTTCTCTTTTTAAAAAAATATTTAAATATATATTTATGATCTTTAAAAGAGGGGTTATTTTTGTAAGGGGGGTCTTGTCCACTGGAGCCTTTCTTAAAAAGAAAGCCTCGGGAAAGAACAAAAATGGTTTCGCTTAGTATAAACTTTTTCATAAAAGTTTAATCAAAAACGAAATAGAAAGAAAGCCTCGAGAAATAAACTTTTTCATAAAAGTTTAATCCCAAAACAATTTTTCTTTAAAGGAAAGCCTAGGAGATGAATGTTTTTTTTAAAATAAATTTATAATTCTTTAGTGAAAATAAATAATGGTTTTATTCCAAGTTTCATTTTTTCTATTTTTGCTTCTTTTGTAAATTTGTTTTTTATGTAAAATTTTTGTGCGATTTTGTTTTCTTCAGAAACATAGACTAATATTTTTTTACCTTTTTTTAAAGTAATAAAATTAGAGATCTCTTTTAGAAGGTTACTTGCAATACCTTTTCCCAAATATTTTTTAGTCGTAGATATTCTACCAAGTTGCCAGATATAAGGAAAATCTAAATATTCTTTAAATAAAACACAGCACACAATTTTGTTTTTTTTAGCATATGCAATATATTGATATTCTTTTATTAATTTTTTCTGATCTTTATCTTTTAAAACATTTGGAAAAAATTCTAAAAATTCTGTTTTTATTTTTTTAAGGTTGTTTTTTTGTATTTTGTATTCCATATATATGTTCTTTACTTATATTGTTATAAATTTATTTACTAGTTACTTTTTTATAATCTATCTCTCTTTAATATATATTATTAAAAAATGATTATTTATGATTTATTCTCATTCAAGATTAGAAACCTTTAAGACCTGTCCAAAAAAGTTTTACTATAATTATATAGAAAAACCAGATATTGAAAAGAAAAACTCTATTGAGGCATTTATGGGCTCAATGGTTCATTTAGCCTTAGAAAAATTATATACAGATCTTAAGTTTTTAAAACAAAATTCTTTAGATCAAATTCTTGAGTATTATCTTGAGTGCTGGAATAATGAGTATGATGAGAACAAAATAGAGATTGTAAGATCAGATTATTCTCAAAAGAATTATAAGGAAATGGGTAAGCAATACTTAACTGAATATTACAACAGATATAAACCTTTTGATCAAGGAAAAACAATTGGTCTAGAAATGAAAATTCCTATAAGGTTTTATGATGCAGATTCCGAAATTCTTTATAATTTAGTTGGCTATATTGATAGGTTAACTTTACTCTCAGAAGATCATATAGAGATTCATGATTATAAAACAAATAAAAATCCAAAAAACCAAATAGAGCTAGATTCTGATAAACAGTTAGCTCTTTACCAAATAGCTATTGAAAAAATGTTTCCTAATGTGAAAAAAATAGATCTTGTTTGGCATTTTTTAAGTGCTAATTTGGAGATGAGATCTTCTAGAACTAAGGATCAATTGGAATGTTTAGAAAAAGATATAGTATCTACTATAAAAAAAATAGAATCTGCAATACAAAGAGAAGATTTTCCAGCAAAATCTTCTGCTCTTTGTGATTGGTGTGAGTTTAAGGGTATTTGTCCAATGACTGCTCATAAACAAAAACTAAAAACAATCAAAGAAAATGAGTTTTTAAATGAGCCTGGTGTAAGGCTTGTTGAAGAGTATAAGAGATTAACAGATGAAAAGAAAAAGGTTTTGGAAAATATTGATCCTAAAATAGAAAAACTTAAAGAAGCTATAATTAATTATTCTAAACAAAATAATTTAGAAAAGATTTTTGGTTCTGATTCTTCTTTGTTAGTAAAGTGTTATAAAAATTATAAATTGCCTTCAAAAGATACTAATAAAAGAGAACTTTTAGATAAGTTAATTAAGGAAAATAATCTGTGGTTTGAACTTTCTGATTTATCTTATATAAAAATAACAGAGTTTATTAATTGTTCTTTTTTTTCAAAAGATTTTTTAGAAAAGCTTTCTGAATTTTTAACTTTGGAAGAAACTTATAGAATTTATCAAAATTCTAAAAGGTAATGATTTATAAATTCTTTTTCCTTATTTTAATATTATATAAACATATTTAAAAGGGTCAATTATATGGCTGATGATCAAATTAAAATACATAGGTTAAATACAAATGATGATGAACCATATGTGCCAAGAAAAAACAAATATGGCAAAATGACTCAGATATCTATAAATGATCAAAAGCATCAAAAAATAAAAAAGATTGAAAAAAAACCAAAAACAAAAACAGTAAGTGATTTTTTTTTTATAGTTTTAAATTTTTTACATAATATTCCTAAATTTTTTGCAAGTTTTTTAAATGCTGGTGGTAAGTCTATTTATTATGCTATTATTGGTACTATGGTTAGTTTTATATTTTCTTTATTATTATTTCCTGAAAACCCTGGTGTTTTTGCTGTTTTTTTTGCTACTTTGTTTATTGCTCCTTTTATTATTAATGAAACAAATTTGAATTCATTACTTGTGGGAAGGACTAGAAAAGTTGAGAAAAATGGAGTTACTTTAGTTAATTTTAGAATAAAGGATAATGAAAAGTTTTCTTTAGAAGATTTTTATGAAGAGAATAAAAAGTTATTGGCTATTCATTTTTTCTTTTTTATTGGTGTTATGCTTGTAGTTACTTCTTTGATTGCTTTTATACCAGCAGAATATTCGGCAAGTTTATTTAATAATCAAGGGTGGAGTGAGACTTTACTTCCAAGCAGAGAGATTGGTTTTGAGGGTGTTAATAAATGGCCTATTTTTAAAGATATATTAATTAATAATGCTTCTGTTACCATAGTTTGTTTTATAGTAGCGCTTGTGTTTCCCTTAGGTGCTGCTCTTTTAATTGTTTGGAATGCTATGTACTGGGCTGTTTCTTTTACACAATATTCTTTATTTTATAGTGCTGCTTATGGTACTGGTTTGATCTATATATTACTACCGTTATTTTTAAGTGTGGGTCTGCACACCTTAATTGAGGCCATTGCTTATTTCTTTTCAACAATGTCTGGATCTCTTCTTGCAACTGGTCTTAGAAAGGAAAAGATTGATAGTGATAGGTTTTTTTATATTTTTAAATATTGTATAACTCTTTTAATATTTGCTGTGATTTTTTTACTAATAGGGACAATTGCAGAAGTTTTTGTTTTTGATTTTTTAAAAAACATATTTTTTGGTTTGTTTTAAATATATAAATTAAGAGTATTTATGATAAAATCAAATATTAATATATTGAATCTTAAAAAACAAAGTTTAGAAACTAAAAGATTATTATTGATTCCTTTTTCTTTAAAATATAAGGATTTTTTTTATAATTGTTCTAAAAGTGAAATTATCACAAAATACACAACAATTATTGGTTCTATTGAAAAGCCAACAATGACTGATGTTGAAAAATATATTAAGAGAACTAAGAGATTCAAAAATGGAATGTTTTATGTTATATTGTTAAAAGAAAATAAAGCGCCTATTGGATGTATTGGAATAAATCAAATAGATCTAAAAAATAAAACTTGTTCAACTTTTTCTTGGCTATCTCCTGAATTTGTTTCTAATGGTTTTGTGTTTGAGGCAAAAATGAAAATTTTTGAAATTATTTTTAATAAACTAAAATTAAATAGAATTGAAACTCATTGTGACACAAACAATAAAAAAATAATAAAACATTTATTCTCTTTAGGTTTTAAAAAAGAAGGAAGATTAAGAGAAAGTTATGTGTCTAAGGGTAAGTTTGTTGATGACTATATTTTTTCTCTATTAAAAAAAGAATATAAAAGATTAAGGTGTTAATCTTTCTGGATCTCTTGGAAGTAATACTGCTTCTTTTACATTTTGTAAGTTTAATAACAATTGTGTTATTCTATCAAGTCCTAATCCTATTCCACCATGTGCTGGTACTCCATAGCTTAACATTTTAATATAGTAGTCCATGTCTTTAAGGGATAATCCTTTTTCAATAATTTGTTCTTTTAAGATGCTTACTCTATGTTCTCTTTGAGAGCCTGTTGCTATTTCACAACCGTTATAGATTAGATCAAAGCTTTCTGTAATTTTTTCATTTTCTATTTCTTTTTTACACATATGATAAAATGGTCTTTTTGAAAAAGGGTATTCTGTTACAAAAACAAAGTCAGAATTATATTTTTCTTTAACAATTTCTCCAATCATTTTTTCTGCTTCATTATCTAGATCTTCATTTAGGGGTAAATCTTTTCCTTTTTCTCTTAAAAGGTCTTTTGCTTCTTTCATTGTTATTCTTGGTATTTTTTCTGGAATTTTTAGTTCTACTTTTAGTATTTCTAGTTCTTTTTTACAGTTTTCTTTTATGTAGGTAAATAGTTCTACAAAATATTTATCTAGAAGGTCCATTAGATCTTCATAACTATCAATATATCCAACTTCTAGATCTATTCCAGTAAATTCTGTTAAATGTCTTGTGGTGTGACTTTTTTCTGCTCTAAATACTTCTCCTATTTCATATACTTTATTAAATCCAGAAACAATCATCATTTGCTTATATACTTGTGGACTTTGTGAAAGGTATGCTTTTTTTTCAAAGTATTTTATTTCAAAAAGTTCTGATCCGCTTTCTACTCCGTTTGATACCATTTTTGGAGTATTGATATTAATAAAATCATTATTATCAAAAAAGTCTGTAGTTTTTCTAACAATTTTAGATCTTACTTTAAATATTGCTAGATTTTCTTCTGTTCTTAGATCTATATATCTATAGTTTAGTCTAGAATCAAAATTACTTTCTATTTTTCCTGAAATATCTAATGGTACTGGTGCTTCTGCAAGTGATATTATTTCTAGTGTTTCTGGTATTATTTCATATCCATTTATTGCTTGATCTGATTCTTTTTTTTCTCCTGTTACTATTATTACTGATTCTTTTGTTATTTCTTTTGCTATATTGAACAGATCTGGATTTTCTTTTTTAAAAAAAGTTATTTGTTCTTTTTTATATTGATCTCTAACTATAAAAAACATTAAATTTCCAAAATTTCTTATTTCAAAGACATAGCCTTGTGTTTTATATTTTTCCATAGTTTTTTTTCTCTTTTTATTTTTTTCTATATATAATATACATATAAATTAGTTTTTAAAAGGTTTATATCTATAAATATATTATAATATTTAATTTTTATTAATAAACTAAAGAGGTAAATATAATATGTCTAAAAAAAAAACAGTGTCAGAAAAAAAGGCACAAAAATTAAATTTAAAGCCATATCTTTGGCAGATTGTTAGTTGTTTTTTAGTATTGGCAGTTTTAGTGTTAGGTGTGATTTTAGTAACTCAACTAAATGCTGATGATTGTAATACTAATGTTTTAGATACAGAATCTGAGACAATTATAACAAATTTAAAAATAGATCAAGCAAAAGTAAATGATACTATTACTTTTTTAAAAGAGACATTTGCTCTTTCTGATGTTTCTGTTACTGACACAACAATAGAGGATGGGTTATATAAAATAACTATTGCTATTGAGGGTCAAGAAATGCCAATCTATTCAACTTTTTCTGGAGATAATTTAATTATTCCTGGCATGGGGATATTAAATAAAAAAGAAGCGTTAGAACAAAAAGAGGTTCAAGAGCAAGAAAATGTTCAAGAAGCAATTCCAAAAACAGAAAAGCCTGTTGTTGAA
>CAZPGO010000017.1:0-15315 GCA_964586355.1 uncultured archaeon | reverse complement strand
AATAATTAACTCAAATTTTTTTTTATTTATTAATTCTTGAAAATCATAATCAAAAAAATCTCCATGATAAAACTCTAAATTATTTTTATAGTTAATCTTTAAGTTGCTTTTTGGAATATTAAAATTAAAATATTTATCATTCTTTTGTTGAAAACCCAGAAAATACTCAACCGTTTTACAGGATTTTAAAAAACAACCACTATATATTGCTAAATTCAAACCTATTTCTAAAAATCTTTTTGGTTTTATGTATTGTCCTAAATAATAAAAAAATGGAATATAAAAATCGTCGTTATACTTGATGGATTTCTTAGAAAGTTCATCAATAAATTTATAATTACTTGTTAATTTATTAGAACCTAAAAATTTTTTTAATAATTTATTTTTAATATCATTAAACATAATTTTTTTTCAACCACTTGGTATTAGTGCAAACCTTAATCATTGATATAGAGCTCATTTCTAATATGTTTTTTCTCATGAAATTTGTTTCTTCATCTTCTAGTATGCTACCTATTCTATCTGCGTAGTATATTTCTTTAATGTCAAAATTAATCATCCTTTGAAGGCAATTAACACAGGGAAGTCCGGTAACATAAATTCTTGCTCCACCGATTGTTTTGGGGCTAACCACACAATTAAGCATGGCGTTTTCTTCAGCATGAATCATATACTTTCTTTTCTTGTCTCTTATGTTTATAGGTATTTTTTCTAAATTAGACTTTTGTATGGTACCATTATATCCAGTGCCTATGATATTATTTTCTAGTGTTGTTATAACAGCCCCATGTCTTATGTTTGGATCATCGCTTCTTAAAGACAGGTCTGAAGCTATTAGAAGAAAATATTCTATAAAGCTCGGTCTTTCACAAGGTGGATCAAAACTTTTTATAAAGTTTTTTCTAAAATTTTCGGCAGTATTCTCTTTTTCTTCCATATTTCTAAATCCAATTCACTTGGTGTTTTATTCATTTTTTGTGCTATGTTTAGAAACACAATTTCAAGTTCTTTATATTGTTTTTTATTGGGAGAATTTTTAGGAACATTATATCCTTTTTCTCTTAAAAATCTCAAAACATGTCTATCCAGACCTGCGAATTTTTGATCCCTTCTTGTGTGTATTAAAAAGCACCTTGATGTTTTAGGGCCCATTCCCCACAAAGATTCTAACTCCTCAAGAGTGCAAGTTTTTAAATTTAAATTTTTGTTTATTAATTCTTTTATTGTTCTGGCCTTGTTGTTGTAGCAGCCTATCCCAAACTCTTTAAGTTTAAGAGGGAGATTATCTATTGATTCGATTATTTCAAATGGTGAAATTTTTTTATTTTTAAATGAAAAATAATTTAAAAAATCGGCCAAACAACCAGATGCAACATGTCCATTTTTGCCTGCAGCACATATCCAAAAAAGTATTTGAAGTTCCAATTCTTCTTTGGTGGCATCGAATTGAGTTATGTTATCTGGATCTAGTTTATAATTCACTACATTTCTCCAGTAAATCTATCAAAATCATCTTCTATAGATTTGGATTTATAAATATCTTTATTTAATTTGTCTAATTCTTTTCTTAAGCTATAACCTCTATTTTGCGCATTATCATGATTTTTATCCCAAGCTCTCAAATGAGCTTTAAGATAACCTTCTATTTCTTTTTTTTCAACAACTCTTTTTTTTGCGGAAACAACACCAGGGTCGGCCATAGCTTTTGCTTTTGCATAATTCTCTGTGCCCCCGGAATCTTTGGCCTCCACATATTTTTTACTATATAGTTCTTCTGCTTCTATCTCTGCGAGAAGCCTGTCTTTTTGAGCTAGCTCTAGTTGTTTTCCAAAATAATCTATCCACCCATATTCTTTTTGCATAAATTCGCTAATATTTCCATCATTGAACTCCATATTTCTTGGGTCCAATTTTATTTCTTTGTTATTGACCACTACTGTTGTTATTTCTGTCGGCGGTGTTTTCAAAATTTTAGTCTCCAATTACGTCGTTGATTGGTAAATGATCATCATCCTCGTCACTTGCAATAAACCCAGATCTACTTCTTTGTTTCTTTTTAGAATTTGAGTCTTTTGTTATTGAATCTTTGTTGTTCATTATCTCGTTTTTTCTTTTAGAGTCAACCAAATTTAATTTTTGCCTGTATGCTTCATCGGTAATTTCATAAACATCCAATGTTCCCATCTCATAATTAAACCCTATTTTAAATGGAGTTCTGCTTTTTCCATTTCTGTGTTTTATTATAAATGCACGCCCAACCTCGGCATCCTTTTCGTTGACTTGTTGGTTTATACTCCAAAAGCAATCTAGTGGCTTGTATTGATCGAAACTAGTTCCTATGTTGCTTTCATCTATATATTGAGATATGTCCAGTTTAGATGCGCTTTGATTGGGTTGCACACAAGTTATCGTACAATGATTTTGTTCTATTCCAAAGGCTCTTAAATCTCTTAGTATTCTATATGCACTTTCATACTTTTGAACATTGGGATCATCTTTCATTTCTCCAACATAATCAATTATTAGTAAATCGGGTTTAAAGCCTTTCATTACCATTTGACTATAATAGGCTCTAATTCCATTAACATCCATGGTTCCTCCAGGAAATTGTTTGACTATAAACATGTTTGGATCTAACTTATCT
Organism: uncultured archaeon; assembly: GCA_964586355.1. Taxonomy (GTDB): domain Archaea; phylum Iainarchaeota; class Iainarchaeia; order Iainarchaeales; family CSSED10-239; genus JAKQTP01. Next base: position 12,671 of record CAZPGO010000017.1, on the reverse strand, counting down.
TTTTTAAATTCTTCGACTTCTTCTATGATTTGTTTTCTAGAGCCCATTAAATTTTTAATATCTTTTTCAAAATATTGACTGGTGAATCTTTGAGCAATTCCAAGTTCGTCCATTTCCATGGTTATATATAAAACTTTTTTACCCAACCTTACATTTTCAACTGCGGCTTTGCACATAACCAAACTTTTACCGCTACCAGGAAGCCCTATCCAAGCCCCAATATTTCCTCTGAATAGACCTCCTCCGGTCAAACTACCGTCTATAGAAGGGAAACCACTAGTAAAAATTTCATTAGTTTCTATATTTCTTTTCATTCTTTCAAACATTTCTTCTATATTTTCAAAATACTCTAATCCAGTATCATAATTTTTATCAACTGTCATTGTTTGGCGAATTTGGTCGTAAATATATGACCAAGTTTTGTCGCTCTCTGGGTCTCTTGCCATTTTTTCCAGACACTTATGAAATGTTATTTTTAAGCTTTGGACTTTAGCAAAAAAAGTTATCTTATCGGTTAGTGCCTGGCGGCTCTCTATACCAGGCACCATGAAATCTACTATGTTATCATATTCAGCTTCATAATATAACTTTATCTCTTCTTTTTTTTCTTTAAGACTTTCTTTTATTTCTTGCTTAACAAACCAACTTGGAGGAAGATCTTTATATTTTTCAAAATAATTAAATAATATTCTTATTATTAGTATATGAGCTTCTTTGGTGAAATAGTCAGGCTGTATTTTATCTAAACTTTGAACCAAAAAAAATTTATCTGTTAGGAGTAAACCTACTATCATAGATTGAAAGTTTTCATCCCAACCAAATTTTGTATTTCTTTCCTCAGAAGAATTTAGTTCCTCAAGTCTTTTCTTTTCCTCTTCCGATAACTCTGCCAATTCTTCTGTTTTCATATTTTAAAAAACCACACTCCTAAATAATCCAAATTTTTATTTTAGTATGATCCCAGGTAATCATACTCACTTAAACTACAAAGTCCAGTTCTTATGTTTTTTTCTTTAGTTATTTTTTTTCCTATCAACTTTTGTCCATTCCAAAGTATTGCTTTGCAGTAAGTAATAAATTTTTTATCTATTTTCAAACATTTTGATTTATTTGGAATTTTATCTTTAGGTAAAAAATGATGAACTAACTTATCTAATAAATACTCTTGATAATCTCCAAATTTTTGATGGCTTGCACCATGTCTTGTTCTGTTTTTCCATAAATTTTTTAAATTTAAAACAAAAAATCTATACATAGGATCTTTTACGTTTTGATCTAGAAGATTAAGACAGTTTTCAATGTAAATTTGTCTTTTATAATAGCTACCCGCTCTTATTATACTTAATTGAAGCTCTTGATTAATATCATCTATGTCGTCTGTTGTATTGTTATTAAAGTTTTTTTTCTTTAATTGGTGGGCAGCATAGTATGATAATTTCCCAAATTTTGTTTGCAATTCAAGATATTCTTCATTAGTTATTGGAAATCTATTACATATTTTTTTCATTATAAATCCTCGTCTAAATTATATTCTATCATATTATTTAAGTTTCTTCCATATGTGCAACTAACATTTAAATGAATGTCTTTAAAATTTTTATTTTCTTCAATAAGAATTTTTTTTATTATTTCCACTTTTTCTTTTAAATCTTTTTTATTTATTACAAACCCATAACCATCATGAACATAAAAACTAATGTGCTTGCCATCTAAAACATTATAGATGTCGATAAGTTTGTCTAAACAAAAAACACTCGAGGTAGATTGGACTATAAAATTTATTGACTTATATTTTTTATCTATTTTTCTAATTTTACCAAAATTATTTTGGTAATACATGTCATAACTACACGAATAATTTTCAAGCCACTCAAAAGTTTTTTTAAAGTTTTTTTTAATCCTCCTTGCTATTTCTTTTACAATATCAATTTTAATGTTATTTTTTTCACTTATGAGTTTTTCGCTTGCGCCATATATGTATGGCAAAAAAATATTCTTCATTTTTTTTCTATTTTCTTTACTAAACCCATCGGGATTGATTATTTCTTTATACACACCTTCATAAAAATCTCCATAATTTTTTAGTATTTTAGTTAAAGAATAATCTTTGGTTAAATTCTCCAAAATACTTACTTCCATATTTTTATAATCAAAGTAAACAAAAATGTCCTCCTGACTCAGGGGGATTAAATTTTCCTTTTCTTCTTTTTTAAAATTCATTGGCAAAAAGCAACTACTTAAACAGTTGTAATTAGAGAGCCTAGAATTTTCTTGTGCTTCTATCTCATAATAACTTTTTTTAATTTTTCTTTCTTTGATGTCAGCAATTCCTTGGTTTTCTATACCTGGAATAACTTTTAACATTAATGGTAAATGTATTTTAGAATATAAATCTTTTATATTAGCCCACTTATTGTGAGTTAGTTTTTTTAATGCAAAAAAAGACTCTTTAAATGAGACTGGCGGGTTCGTCATTTTTTCGCCCAAAATTGAACTTATTATTTTTAAATCATAAATGGTTGCTTCTATTTCTATATCTTTGTTTGTAAGTGACTTGTAGGCAGAACAGTAATTTTTAAAGTTATATGTAATTATTTTATTTTTTTTATTAAACAAAGACTTATTGATGATAGAAAACGCAAGACTAAAATTAGTTTTATTGATATTTATTTTAAATTTTTTGTTAGACCAATATATTTCTAAATAAAAACTTAAATTTTTATCACTTATGTCCAGAATTTCAGGGTCTGTTTTTAAATAAACTATCTGTTGGTCGTTACAATCTATCAAAACAGAACAAAGATTTAATAAATTTTCATCCACTTTTACATACTATCACAAAAACAGGCCCAAAAAAAGCTCAAAAATAACAAAAATTTTTATTTATATAGTCATTTACTTTGTTTAAATCATATAAATAATCATTTTTATGATTAGAAAAACACAAAATAGGAATTTTATACTCAAACAAACACTTAATATCTGATATTTTAAGGTATTTAGAGGGATTAGTATCCACCAAGGATGCTCTCTTCTTTCTTTCTGGTTTTTTAAGGTACATGTACACTTCTTTTTTTACTTCCCATTTACATGCTATTCCTTTTTCTCCTATAGATTTATCACCAAAATAATATTTATTATCTATCCAATATATTAATCCTTTTTCACTAAATAAATCTCTTATTTTTTTCCATCTATGATGGTTCCATGCTCTGTCTACTTCATCTTCACATTCATACAATTTTTTCCATAACATCATAGCTCTTTTTGTTGGCATACTGTTGTCTTCATTTTTATTTTTATTAAAAAAGTTTAATAACATTAAGAAAATTGCTATATCTTTATGTAATACACTAAACTTTCCTGCTTTTATTTCTTCATTTCCAAATAATTTTTTACTTATTTTTTCATATTCTTTTAGCTTAGATAATTCTTCTTTGTTAATATGTTTTTTACTAATGCTTCCGCTACTTGTCTTTTTTTTACTTTTTTCTTTAATAGAAAAATTTTTTTCTATTTCATGTATTTTTATATTTTTGTTTTTATACTTTATAAATTCTTTTATATTTCTTGGTATTTTTGCTAATGTTCCAAATTTAATATTTGATATTTTTTTATTTTTGTATTCTATTTCGTGTAATGTTCCTTTTATTTCTACCATTTCTATGTTGGCATTATTTTTTTCTTTTTCAACTTCTAACCAAGATTCAAATTCCTTGAGAATTGCATTTACATGGTTGGATTTTTTTTTGCATTTGTCTAATATTAGATATCCATGTATTCCTTCTCCGTTTGTGCTGGGTTCTGTGTAAAAATTTCCTAATTTTGCTTTTAGTAAATTAGCAAATTCTTTAGCTCCTAGAAAACTTCCTTTTTTTTCTTTTTTATTGACGTCTATGTCTATCATTATTAGAGAAAAATTTTCATTTTCATTTTCATTTCCATAATAATATAATGTTTGTTTATTAAACCAATGGTCTAAAATTAGTTTTTTAGATATTGTTTTTTTAAAATTATTTTTAATGCTTTTTTTAGTTAAACTTGGTCGTATTCCTTCTGTTGTTTTTAATCCATAGTTTGTTTTGCTTATCAAGCTTTTAATAAATTTAATATTTTGAGTATTTTGAACTTCCATTTTTAAAAATTCTATGTGTTTTTTTTATTCAATCAAATCTCTATAAAAAATTAACTTTTAGCGTTATTTTTATTTGTTTTTTCTTGCTTTTTTACGTATACTAAAATAGTATGTCAGATTCAAACTTTGAAATTTTTAATAAAGAATTTTTTAAAAAACTTGACAGAGTGGATGATCATGAATCTTATGTTGACGATTATATTAAAAAATATAAAATAAATGATTACCAAGAAATACGGGCCATTATAATTTATTATTACTGGAATTTTTACTTTGATAAGCTTTTCGCAAATTTGATAAACAGAAAAAGCAAAAAAGATCCTAGAGAAAGTGTTTTGTTTAGATATTGTTATAAACTTCAAAGAGATACTTTAGGTTTGTTAGAAGAGCAAGAATATAAAGACTATGTTTTTTGTCAACTCAAGAGCTTAAAAAATTATATAGAAAAAACAGGAAATTTAATACAGGTAACTCCTAACATATTAAATTTTGATAAGGGATATAAAAGATGGAAATATTTTAAGTATAATTTAAATAAAAAAAGATATTCTGATAAAATTTTACCTTCTATAAACTTGGACTTATTGAGAAGTTTTCTTAAAAAAGATAGAGTTTTCTTGGAAAATAAAATGATTATTAGCAAAAATAATATTAAAATTAATGTTGAAAAACTTTTACTTTGGAATAGAATTGGAAGTTTAAGCATTTATTTTTTAGCTATGAATAATAATTTTGTTAAAACCTATAAAGATTTAAGTGCTTATAGGTTTGATGAAAAAGGTAGAAAAATATTTTACTCAATTTTTCCTGAGTTGATTTAACCACTCAAACAGCTTGCTTTTTTCTTTGTGTCCTTCTTCTATGCAAATATGTTTCTTAACAGGATCTATTACCGCATAGGTTGGAACTTCTTTGATATTGTATTTTTCAAATATTTTTTTATCTTTTTCAAGGTCGAGCACGCAAACTATGTATTCTTCTTTTATTTTTTTAAAGTCTGATATTTTTTGATTACTCAAACTACTATTAAAACATATAAATAGTAGCTTGTCTTGTTTTATGCTTTCTTTTTTTGCTATATCATAGTCTATGTAAAAATTTTTTTCTTGTTTGTTGTTACTTAATGTTAAAATTAACAATAATATTATTATTGAAAAAAATAAGTTGAATTTGTCTATTTTCATTTTATACACCCCCAGAAACCGGCCCCTTTAGGTTTGGGTGGTTCACTAGAATTTGTTGAATGTTTTACTTATCATATCGATTATTCTTTCATGAGATTGTTTGCAAGAAAAGTATTCATTGAAGTCACTTGGCATAATATTAAATTTTCTTGTCTTTGATGGACTTTCGACCATGTACCCCCAACATTTTATGTATCCAATTTTTTTATCAAAACTCAGGTCTATGTTGAATTGCATGCCCACACTTTGACCTGGTGTCCCAGTACCAGCTCCTCTAAATTCAAAAACTATTTTATAATAGTTCTCATTCATTTTTATCATTTTTGTTGGAAACATTATGTAGCTTGGATAATTTTTCTCAAGATGTTCGTAAACTTTATATGCTAAATTTTCTATCTTATACCTATCCACAGGGTAATCTATATTTTTTTTAGATATTTTTTTAACTTTTTCGTATAAAAAATTTGCTATTCTTGTTTCTTTGTTTATTTTAAAGTCATTTATTGGATAAACATATTTACACACTCTTATTTTATTTCCTTCAAAGTCTTGAACTTCTTTTCTTGTTGTTATTCTTAAACTTCCATAAGGATTTACATTTATGTCAAAAATACTATCATTTTCTTGCCACCTGACTTCTTCTTCCCAGCTTATTAATATTTTCTTTTTATTGCCTTCTATTAGTCTTTTAAGTTCACTTGTGAATATGTGTGTTTTGAAATCTGTCCATGGTTCGCTTTTTACGTTTTTTTCTACGTTATACTTTTCTTCAAACCATTCATTGAATTTAATTTCCATAATTTTATATATGTTTGGTGTATAAATAAGTTATTATGAAAAAATATAGCTTGTGGTTAGAAGAAAAAAAATACGATAAAGCAAAAGATTTTATAATAAGTTATTTAGAATTAGATAAAGAAAAAGGCTTGAGTCAAGATTTGGATGGATTTGATAAAGAAAGCTTATTAAACAAATTAAAGGATACAAGCTTTTATGCTGATATTACTGAGAGAGCAAGAGAAAAAATAGAAAATATATTAAGCAAAGAGGAAAATAGTGGTACAGTAGGAGATCTTGTTAGGGCCGCCACTCTTTAGAATGTGAAGTTTTAGAATGTGTAGTCTTTCAGATAAACAAAAGTAGGGCTTCCGTGTGTTGCTGCTATTTATAAATTCATGATATGTTTAAAACCCACCTTTTTTTACCACAATCCCAAATTCTATAAAATCCTTCTTCTATTGCGTGTTGTTTTTCTGTTTTTTCTAAAGGACAATTTGTATTGCTTTTTTTTCTTGATTGTTTTGATACTCTTTTAAATTTAGTTTTGCTATCTACATAACTATAATCCGGTCCTAGCTCTTTTTCTAATTTAAATCCTATTTTTTCATACATATTTCCATTGGACCATCTGTTATCACTCCATGTTATTATTTTTCTACACTTATTTTCAATACACCATTTAATACAAGTTTTTAATAATTTGCTTGCTCCTCCAACTATTTGAATGTCAGGCATGAAACATATTCTATTTATTACTGTTTTAGAGTGATCTCTGTGGTGATATCCTAAGCTGACACATCCTACTAAATTTTCTTTTAAAAATATTCCAAAAGATACTTTTGTGTTGTTTGGCTTTCCAAATAAGTGATAATCACTGTAAAACTTATTGGATGTTTTTTTGTCTATTTCTTTTACAATACATTTTCTAGCAAAAATTCTATTTTCAAATTTTCCAAATATAGATTTTAAATAGCTTTTACATTGTTTTTGTTTTTTGATCCACTCATCTTCAAATATTGTTATTAGCTTTATGCCATTAGATTCGCATATTTTATATTTATCTGAATGATAGTTTTTGTTTCTTGGATCTGGAGAGTTTTCATTATGCCATCTCAACCCACAATATTCTATTCCTATTTTTGTTTTTGGATCAAATATGTCTATTTCTTTTCTTTCAATTATTTTTGTTGATAATTCACTACTTACTATTTCTTCAATGTAATTTTTAATTTCTTTTTGTGTTTTTCCATACCTTTTTGTTTTTTTACTTGAAGATTCTAACATTTTTTGAATTACTTCATCGTTTTGAGAAGGATATTCGTGTCCATATTTTTTTAAGTTTGTTTTTTTAGTTTTTTGTTTTACTTCTTCTGATTGAGAAAAGTGTTCTTTTCCATATTTTTCTATACAAGTTTTTTTTGTTTTGTTTATATAATCTGTGGTTTTTGTGTAGTGTTTTCCATATTTTTCTTTCATGGTATTTTTTATTTTTTCTTTTATTTCTTTACAAGCAAATGGATGGTCTTTTTTATATTTTTTTTTCCAAGTTTTTTTTGTAGCTTGTTTTTGCTTTTTTCCATGAAGCGAGCAAATATTTCCATATTTTTTTAGATTTGTTTCTGCTATTTTATTTTTTATTTCAATATTTCTAGATGGCACGCTAACCCCATAATTTTTTATCATCGTATCATTTTGTTTTTTTTTAATTTTTGGGTCTTTAGTAGGATTGTCTACTCCATATTTTTTAATATTTGACTCTTTTCTTTTTGAAGAAATACACACTTTGTCTGGGCAACTATCTTTTAGTATTATTTTTTTGCTACGTAAAATATCTGACTTTCTTCTACTAAATTCTATTCCGCAATAATCACACTTTAATTTTATTTTATAGTTTGATTTTTTAGCAATGAAGTCTTGTGTTAATATCATTTGAATTCTTCTATTTTTATTTCATGGCCTTCTTTTTTTAGTATTTTAATTCTTTTTTCGCTATGCTGCTGTAGGTATTTATTATTTTTAAAGTAAAAGTCATAATAGTTTAATATTTCTTTGTCGTTTGCTGTTCTAAGACCCCTCCCCATTCTTTGTATAATTAAGTGGTCTGCCTGACCACCAGCAGCATTTATTAAATTGTGAATAAAAACGTTCACTCCCGTGTTGAATATTTGCTGTGTTGCTATGGCGATAACATCTCCTTCACTTTTTTGTAGTTTGGTAATAACTTCCTTTCTTGTTTTTAGTGTGTCTTTTCCTCTTACCCAAATACTATTTTTAATCATGGATTGTAATGCGTCTCCGTGTGCTATTCTATCTACTAATATAAGTGTTCTGCCCTCACATCTGGAGCTTAACTTTTTAACTATTTTGTGAAATTTAATATTTTCTGCTACACCATTAGTAACAGCATCATTATATATATCATATGGTAATTTTGGCTCATGAATATAATAAAATAAACATGTAGATTTACTTAATATGTTTCTGTTTTGAAGTTCTTGTGTTGTTAATATTCCTGTTTCTGTTGATGAGGTTTTCAACACAGGCCCGAAAAATCCTTTGACATTATATTTTTGAACTTTGTCTGTTTCTCCAAATTTAAAGGGAGTTGCACTTAGCGCTACTCTTACTGAACATTTTTTTAATCTTCTGTAAACCGCCTTGGGCAATTTACTCATCATGTCATGAATTTCATCAACCAATAAAACTTCTATCTCTGATAATTGTTTTTCTATTTTTACTATTGATTGAACGCTTGCTACTAATATTTTTCCTTCATGTAGTTTTCCCGACCATAATTTGCCCACATCTTCAAATCCCCATCCTTTTATCTCTTCGTAGTTTTGGTTTGCCAAACTTAACCTGTTTTGTAACACTAAAACTTTTTTTTCTTTTGGTATTGTTTTTAATATTCCAACCATTGTTGCGCTTTTTCCACTACTTGTTGGTGCAAATATTATTCCTCTTTTGTGTTTTATTACTTGGTTTATAAAATCCACTTGATAATCGTAAAGATCTATGTTTTTTTCTTTTGACCAAGTTTTACCAAAATTTTTATCTACTTGTTCATAGAGAAAATCTATTTTTGTTCTTTGGTCTTCTATTTCGTAGCTTATATTTTTAACCTTTAAAACAGCTTTTATTTCAGGTAATAATCCTGTTAAAAACTTGCCTTTTTGAATATCAAAAAAGTTTATATAACCATCCCATAATTTCATTTTATATCTTCTGTTATGAAAATAATTTTTTTCTCTAAATCTTAAAGCTTTATACAGCGTGTCTTTTATGGCAGTATTTTTAGTAATTAAATAACTATAGTCATTGCATAATATTAGTTTGTTCATTTTAAGTAACCTGGAATGTAATTTTTGGTTTTTCCCCAAATTAGTAATTTTTTTGCTCTACTGGCCGAGGTGTAATTCCACCTTTTGTTGTCCCATTTGTCGCAGCCTTCTTCTAGTACTATTACTGTGTCAAAACTATCTCCTTGAGATTTGTGGGCTGTTATTGCATAAGCATAATCAAATGGATTTTCATAATCATGAAAATCAAATTCGTTTTTTTCTTTTCCAAATTGATTATAGTCTATTAATATTTTAGCAAAAATTTCTTCTCCACAAGAAAAATTTATTCTTCCATTTTTGTATATTTTTTTAACTATTCCTTGCATTCCATTAAATAGTTTTAGGTTTCTATTATTTTTTAAACATATTATTTTTTCTCCTATGTTTATTACTTTGTCGTCTAATTTTAGATTTTTTCTAATTAGTTCATTTATTTTTATTCTCGTTTTATTGAAGGCACATATTACTTGATCGCATTTGCAAAAATCTTGATCGCTAATAGAATTTTTTTCTATTATTTTTACTTTTTTTTCTGATGGAAATTTTAGCGGATTTTTACCCAGTCTTAAGTGATTGGCAAAGTGTGCTATTTCTCCTGCGTTTCTGTGTATAGTTTCCAACTTATAGTCAGGGTTTTGCATTAAGTTGAAACTTGATCCTATTGGTTCGAGTTGGCCATGGTCTCCTACATATATTATTGGCTTTCCATAGCTTAATAGATCTTCATGTATTTCTTTGCTAACCATGCTGGCTTCGTCAATTATAAATCCATCGTACCCAAGTTCGTGTTTTTCTATTCTTATCCATATTGTTTCATCAAATTCTACTATTGGCTTATATATTGCATTATGTATGGTCCTCGAATGTTTTATTCCTTTTTGCCGCAAAACATTCGTAGCCTTTCCTGTATAGGCGGATACTGCAAACGTTTTGAGTTTTTTACTTAAAATATTTATTATTGTGCTTTTACCTACACCAGCCAGGCCGCCTATTCTTATTACCTGTTTATTTTTAATGTCTTTTAAAACATTTATTATAACTTCTTTTTGTTCGTCGCTTATATACATTATTTTCTGTTTTTAACTTGTATATAAAAAGAATAGGATTTTTTGTTTGGTTTTTTTTGGTTTTGTGATTCTGTTTCTTTAAACTTAACTTCTAATTTTGTTTGATTGTTTTCAAATTCTAAAAATTGTTTGAGATGAGAAATTACAGAGTATATGAATTTTGGTTCGCCTGTTATTCTTATTCCATCTTCTGTGAATGTGGATCCTTTGTGTTGAGCCAAGATTGGGTCAATTTGTATTTTTGTTGGGTTTAAAGTTTTCCAAAAATTGATTATATCATCTTTTTTTCCATTCCAAACCGCTTCGGATAATATTTTCCATTTTTTATAGCTAATCATATACATATATATGATTATGTTGAGTTATTCTGAATATAAACTAAGAGAGGCTGACGAATCACCTGCGACCCCTTCTGCTGCCGGAGGTTCTATGCCCGACCCTGTTTCGGGTATGCCACCCGGAGCATCTGCTCCTGCTGGTTTAGATTCGGGCGGCATGGGAGGCTTGGGCGGCATGGGCATGGGCGGCATGGGAGGAGCACCATCTTTGGGCGGGGATATGGGAGGGCCTCCTGGCGGAGGCATGGGAGGAGATCAAAAACCCACTGCTTTAAATTTAAATGCTAGTAATTTTTGGGATGTTTTAGAAAAAATGTTTAAAAAATCAAAAGAAGATAATAAAAAACCCAATTGATTTAATGTTTTATTTTTATAGAATATTAAACATGTCAAAGTTCTTAATTTTTAGTGATTTGCATATACATCCGCATAAAAAAAGTAATGACAGATTGGAAGATTGCTTAAATATAATACCTTGGGTTTTTAAGATTGCTAAAAAAAATAATGTAAAAAACATTCTTTTTGGTGGTGATTTCTTTCACGATAGATATAAAATAGACATATACACATACCAAAGAACTTTTGAGACTTTAAAAAAAGAGATGCAACACAATGAATACAATTTGTATTTGTTGTTGGGCAACCATGATCTTTGGTATTCGGATGATACCTCCATAAGTAGTGTTGTTCCTTTGAGTTTAATAAAAGGAGTTAATGTTGTAGACAAACCATGTAGGCTTAAAATAGATGATACAAATTGGGATTTTTTACCATTTACCTTAAATCCACCTGTTTCTCTATCGAGTATTAAAAGTGATTTAGAGCCAGAGTATATGCTGGGACACATAGCTATAAATGATGCAAAAATGCATAGAAATCATTATAGTAGCGATATAATAGTGGAACATGAAGGAGAAATTGTTAGCGTGGATTCAAATATTTTTTCTAAATACAAATACGTGTTTTTGGGACATTTTCATGCAGAGCAAAAGGTAGGTAAAAATATTGAGTATATAGGTAGCCCTTTACAGCTTAGTTTTGGAGAATCTTTTGAAAAAAAACACATAATACTTTTTGATTCAATTTCTGGTAGTAAAAAGTATTTTGAGAATGATTTTAGTCCAAAACATATTATATGTAATGAAAACACAATAAATAAATATGATTTAGATGGAAATTTTGTTCAAATATTAATAGAAGATGCTTCTAATACAGATATAATTGATGTTAAAAAAGAAGTTTTTAATAAAAATAAAGTTTTGGATTTAAAAATAAAACAAAGCTTAAAAGAAAAATCGATTCAAGACAACAAAGTTGTTTTTACTTCTTTGAATGAATCTGATATAATTTCTAAATATGTTAATGAAAGCAGTACCAGTCTAGATAAAGATTATCTTAAAAAAATAGGAGAAAAAATTTGTAAACAAAATGTGTAATTGTGTTTTTAGTTTTGCTAATAATTACTTGGATTATAAAAATTTAATAAATAAAAATATTGATTTTATATTCACGGACAAAAAATATGATGATTTTTGTATTAATTTAAATAAAAAAATAAATTTATATGATTGTTTTATATATTTAAATGGTTACAAAAAACAATATAAATATTATTTATATTTTTCATCAAAAGGTCGCCAAATATCTGACTTAAGCATTCTTTTAAATAATAATAATTTGTATTTAAATTATTATGGAGATACCATATATCTTGTAAAGTATGATTATTTTTTATTTGAATTATACAAATTGTGTAAAAACAACTTTGACGACTTTGTTTTTTTAAACTTTCTAAGCGACTATTTTAGTAGTTTTAACCATAATAT
>CAZPGO010000016.1:0-6976 GCA_964586355.1 uncultured archaeon | reverse complement strand
TACCTAGCCACAAAAGGAAGGTTTGGATTATGACAACTGGATATGGACCAAGAATAACAACAGGTGGTCTTGAAATATACTTAGATGCTGGAAATCTTAAAAGCTACCCTGGTAGTGGTTCAACTTGGTATGATTTGGTTGGCAATAATAATGCAACATTATTAAGCGGGGCATCTTTCGAGACAAATAATAACGCTAAATATATGTCTTTTGATGGCACAAGTAATAGTTATGCTACAATTCCATATTTATTCAATTCTTTTACTGATACTAATTTTACTTGGTGTGCTTGGGTCAAAGGAGTTGCCACAGGTAATGAAAATATGCCAAGAATAGGTTTTGGTAGCAGCAGTTGGGAAAGACTAGGATTTCGTATATGGGCAGGAAATTGGGTGTTTGACCAATTTGATAATAGTGGACCCCCCAACACTTCAAGTGTTTCTATAGGACCTCCAGACGAAAACAATTGGCTGCATTTAGCTGCTGTGGCAAATTATGATGAAGGATATATTAAAACTTACAGAAATGGAATATTACACTCTTCTGGTTCTTATGTGTCTGCAAATACAAATAATGCTGCTTATAATTTACTAGGTTTGGGCAGGGCCGGTACTACAGGTTGGCCAGATGGTTTGTTTGTAGGAGGTATATCAAATTTTAGCATCTACAATAGGTCACTAACAGATAGTGAAATATTACAAAATTACAAAGCACTTCAAATAAGGCATATATAAAATGAGTTACCAAAACGGCCCACCAAAAATAGTTACAGATGGATTGGTATTAATGCTAGATCCTATTATCAGTAAAAGCTATCCTGGTAGTGGCAACACTCTGTATGACTTATCCGGCAATCAGAACGATGCTGCGATTAATGGGGCGGCTTATTGGTCGGATGGGAAAGGGTGTTTTCATTTTGATGGAGTTGATGATTATATCAACATTGGTACTGTTTCTACATATTTTCCTGGACCAACCGTATCAGCAGCAGTTGATGTGTGGATAAGACCCAATTCTATTAATGAACGAAAAGTATATTTTGGAATACAAAGCCCTACGGATAATAGGCTTTATGCAGGAAATTACGATGGTTTTTGGGATGCTGGATTTGGAAGTTATTTTTGGGGTGGCGGATTTACTGGTACAAGGGCAAGTGTTTCCTTATCTTGGACTCATCTATGTCTAAATATTGCTAGTGGAACTGCAAAGCTATATATTAATTCAACGGAAACTATAACTAAAACAGCCGACACATCAGTATCCATGACGGGCGATTTTTATATAGGGGCATATTTTTTTAATGGGTCATTTGGTTCGGCCGACACTGGATCTTCTCAAATTACTAACTTTAAAGTATACAACAGACCACTTACTGTGCAAGAAATTAATCAAAACTTCAATGCCACTAAATACAGATTTAGATTATAATACGTATATAATTTTATGAAAACTTTTAAAGAATACTGTTTAAATGAAGCAAAAAAAGATAACACCAACAAAATAAATTGTTTTATGGATTTAGTTGGCGGCATAAGAGATGTCTTCAAAGATTACACTCTTAGCACAAGGAAAAAAGCTTGGAAAAAATTAAATTCAGCAAAGGCCAAAACTCTTTTTGAACAATTAATTGTGAACCCCAATAAAAGCTTAAATTCTTTTAAGAGTTTGGATGACTAAATGATATCTTATGGAGATTGGAAAAAGCCCCTAAAGGGACTGGGTTTTCTGGCGGTGAGGATATAAAAGTTCAAAGTCAATCGGTCACTATAGTGGTCCTAGAGCTTCAAAAATATTAACAAAAAAAGAAAAAATCAAAAGAAGAAAGGGTAAAAAAGGCAGTAGAAGCGATTGGAGAAAACATTACTAAATTTTGACAATATACCATTGGTTGTTTCCTGGACTTCTGTACTTAAGTCCGTTTTGTTTGCAATACACCCTGACTGCACTCTTTACCGAATATTCTCCGTAGCAAGTTGGGTTTCCATATGCATCTTTTACCCAGACTTTATAGCCATCATCCATAAAATTGTTTCCAAATAGTATTCCGCTTTTTTTGATTTTGGGATACCACAACGAAATATCTTTAAAAACATTTTCATACATATGGTTGCCATCTAAGTAAACAAAGTCCAGGCTTTGTTCATGAAATTTATCGATAACATCGCCAGATGTTCCTCTTAATATCTCTACCTTTTTTTCATGCCTTAACATTTTTTGTTTAACTGATAAGTAAATTTGATCATATTCTTTTTGAGACTTATCATTAATAGAATCAACATATTCATGTTTTGCATATTTTTTCCAAGGATCTATTAGATATAATTTTTTAATTTTTAAAAAGTTTTCTAATAGAAAGTTGGATAAATCTCCATTTAAAACCCCAACTTCAACACCAATACAATTATTTTGAGTGTTTTTTAATATGTCTAATATTTGTTTATATCTCGGGTCTTTAACTTTGTTTTCAATTTTTTTTATTATCATTGATTAGCTTTTCATTTATTTGATTTATTAAGCCTTCATAAACATAATATTTATTATAATACTCTTTTATTTTTTTTCTTTTATTTTCTATTTCTTCTTGAGATATGTCGTTCAATATTTTTTCTATTTTGTTGGCATCTTTTGCTTTTATTTTAATTCCATATTCTTCGAAATTGTCATCAAATACTCCTATAAATTCATCGCTAATATAGACTGGAATTGTTTCATATTGCATGCATTCTGATGTTCTGAAGCTGTTTAGTCCATATCCTCTGGGGCAAAGTCCAAACACCGATCTGTCTAATATTTCGCAATATTTCTGTATGTTGTGATTTTGTTTAGAAATGTAGTATTTTGGATTTTTAATATTAAAAATTTCTTTTCTTAAAGGGTGTGTTTCTTTTCCTATAAATGAAGCAAATATGTCTTTTTTTTCTTTTGTTTTGTAAGAGTGCGGCATACAAACTAGTGGTATTTCAACGCCTGTTTTTTTGCTCATGTGAAAGACTAAAACATCTAAATTTTTAAAATTTATTAAAACCCCATCATCATATTGACATATCGTCCAGTATGTTTGATTTCTTGGCAAATTGTCTACAAATTCTTGCAGTCTCTTAACTACAGATTTTATTATTCCATATTTATTGTTTACGTGATAACTTGTCCAATGTATAGGCAAGTATTTTCTATTAAAATTTGAAGTGTAGTTATTTGAAACCCATTCTTCGAATATTTCATAGTTTTCTGGTGGATAGGTTACATTTATTTTGGGTTTAAATTCTTCTGGAACATTTACTTGTCCTGTTTTTAAGCAATCCTCTAAAAATTTTATTTCGTTGTATAGCTGTTGTGGATTTTTACATAAGTCATTTGAAATATATGATCTTTTTTCTTCTATCTCACTTTTTATTTTATTTTTGTTTATTATCATCTATTATTTTTTTAACTCTCTTTATAAGCTCTATTTTGTTATCTATACCAACAGTCCAATTTGCGTGATAAACTATCATATTTTTTGGTATTTCTTTTTCATCTATATTCATTCCTTTTTCCCAAACTTTTCTTTTTGTGTTTCTGTAAATACTGTAGTATTTCTGATCTAGATAGTCATAGGATATGTAGTTTTTTGCCAATTTATTTGTTGCTTGTTGATCATTGAATTTTTCATTCATAATTAACTTTACATTTTCGAATAATTTTTTTGTTTTTTCATTAGATTTGCATGCAAAAAAACCACAGCATATTGTATTTCCATCATTTTGGGCTGCTAAGTCATTTTCGCCCAATTGTTTTATTATGTCTTTTTCTATTTCATCAAAAAAAACAATGTCACAATCTGCATGTATAAAAATGCCTCCCCAAGTTTCTTCTATACTTTCTAAAATATAATCAACTTTATTTATCATTATGTCATACCAGCCATTTGACATGTATTCTCCAGAAGAACATTTTTGCTCAAATTTTTTGATTTTTAAATTCAAGTTTTTATTTGTTTCATAAAAACTAGGCATGAAGTATTTTTCCATTAAAATCTTGTGGCTCTCTGTGTAGAATGTATACAAATTTAGTGACATGGACAAACCTTTCTATATGGGCCTTTTAATCTTAAACTTGCGTCACTCGATCCTATTCTCACTTTAGATGCATGGTTATGATAGCATTTATATTTATATGCTGGATTTCTAACTATGTATCCACATTCTTCTGCAATATACACAATCCTGTTATCACATCCAAGCAATCCGAAATAGAAATCACAATTTTTTATTTTGTTGTGTCCTTGCCAAATCCATAAATCCTGAGAGTCACAAGTTCTATAACAAGATGGATGCACACTATTGCTGTTTTCCCATCTGCTTATTGCAAAAAAGCATTCTTTGGGAATTCTAACATTACTAAATGATTTACTTAATATTATATCGTTATTCATTGTTATGTTAATTTCTTCTTCTCCACAAACTGAGTTTGCAAAGTCAAAAACATATTGAAAGGTACATCTTTCTTCTGTTATGACGTTTGTTATTTTTTTATTAAAATTTAATTTTTTAACTTCTTCTGAATCTTCTTTATTAGAGAATACATAAAATTTATTTATATAATTAAAATTCATGTTGGTAATAAGAGTTTTATCTATTTCGCTTTTTCTTCTTTTATTTTTATGGTTAAAATACTCTACAAAAATATTCATAGCATGTGTTTCCCTCTTGTTTTTCTTCCATATAGCTTTATGTCTAAATTTGCACCAAAGTCATAATACACATTACTTTTGTTTTCCTGGAAAAGCTTTTTAATCATTATTTTGGAATTAAAACCTACAGAAAAAATATATACAGAATTTTTTGTTTTACTTATTTCTTCTATTACTTTTTTAGTTTCTTCTTTTTGCTTCCATGCGTTTGATATTTCAAAATTATTGTAGACATTTTTAAAATTTATATTTACATTTTTATAGTTTGCTATTTTAGAGCATACAAAGTTTATAGATTCATATTTTTGCATTAAAGGAAGGTATGTTTCGAAAAAATCACTGTAATAGTCATCTCCATAAAAATATGTTGTAGTAAATAACTCTTCGTTTGGGAGGCTTTTTTTTACAAACTCTTCTTGATTTTTTTTGCCACCACCAACCGATGCTTTTATGTAGTTTTCTTCTTTATAATAAAAGCTTTCACATAATTGTTCGTATAAGTATTTGTCTTCTTTTGGATTATATTCCCATTCCCTTATAGATGACTTTGCTATACATCTCAAGTATACTCCTGTTCCTCCGCTCATTATTACTCTTACTTCACCTTCTCCAAATCTATTTAATGCAAAAAACTCCTTATTGAGTAGTTTTTTGGTTAATATTTCTTTTTGTTTTTCTTTTTCGTAAAACAATTTTTCCTCTTTATAAGCTTTTATATTCTTTTTTACTTAAGCCTTTTCTGTATCTATTTATTTCTTTTATTTTTTTGTGTGCTAAGTTTTTTGTTACAAAATTTTTTGATAATCTACTCTTTATGTATTTTCCGTTATAAAAATCTATAAAATTTTCTGTTATTATTTTTATTTTTATTTTGTTATTAAATTCTGGCAATAGTATGTATTTTATTACATCGTGATCTAATTCTGTTTTTTTTTCTATTACGGCCTTTTCGCATTCTTCTTTCCATTTATTTAAAAAAAGCAAAGCGTTCTCGTTATAATTAAAATATATTGGAGAGGCCTTTACACCCTCTACATCCCCTGTATCACTACAAAACCCTATATCACAATCATTTTTATCAAAATCTTCAAATGGAGATCTAAAATCTGTATCCACGTCAACCCATATTAAAGGTTTTTTACAATCAAGTATTTTTTTAAGTATGAATCCTGGCTTTTTTAGGCAATTTAACATATAGTCGTTAGATGAATTTATTTCTTCTACCTCGTGTTCTATGTTAAATTTTTCAAGAGATTCTTTTAGCTTTTGCCCACAAAGGCTATAGTAGTTTCTATTTTCTATGTCAGCATAAAAACTTATTATTTTTGTTTTCATTTAAATATTTTTTCATTCTTTCTAACTTTTTTGCCGCAACCCCAGGATTTCCACAAAAGTGTACTATTGAATTTCTATATTTTTTATCTCCATTTGCATGCAATATATAGTTTTTTTCATTTAAAACAGAGTAGTCTACTAAGTTTTTTTTATTAAAATAAAAATTCATAAATGATTGTTCATAAAAGTAGCTTCCTTTATGTTCTTTTATAATATTTTTTATTTCTTGAAAGTGTGTTTTAAATTCTTTATTTGGAGTAAATATAAAACACCCTGCATTAAATACATAAATTTTATTTTTTTTAAAAAATTCCATTTCTTTTTCTGTGTAGTTTTCTAATGACCAATATAAATTTCTGTGTAAAGAGATATCGTTTGATTCTGAGCAAGCGTATAGTTTTTGTTCATCTAAACATTTTTCTATTATTTTATTTAATTTAACATCTATTATTATGTCGCTATCTATAAAAATTACTTTATCGTAATTTTTTATTTCTTCAAAAGAAAAAACAGATAGTTTGTGCATTGAAGCATCCTCGGGTTTTTTTGAATTTTTTAAGCTTAAAGTTTCTATTCCTCCCATTGCTTTACAATCTTTTTCAAATTGCTCATCACATAATACTAAGGTGTCTATCTTGTTGTACTTTCTTAAGCTTCTTATTGATAGTTTTAGTATGGGTAAAAATTCATTTGAAAACCCATGAGTATAGTAAGCTAGTATTTTCATTTTTTTAAAACCTCCTTGTTTTTTCTTTTTTAAAATTTAAAATCAAAGTATTCTATTTCTTCTTTGTAAGTTTCCTTAACAATATTTATCGTTTCTTCGTCATAATATTCTTTATAATCTTTTCTTTTAGAGCTGTTAATTATTGGCAATGGTTTATACTCTATATTAATTTTATTACATAGATTTTTAAAATCTTCTTGTATGTTTTCAAATAATCCTATAAAATCTAAAAATTTTTGATT